>JACVRP010000209.1 GCA_014534385.1 Cyanobacteria bacterium Co-bin13 | reverse complement strand
GCAAAACCCCTGAAATTTATAAATTTCAGGGGTTTCTTAAAGAAGCGGGTGAACGGACTCGAACCGTCGACATTCAGCTTGGGAAGCTGACGTTCTACCACTGAACTACACCCGCAGAGGCTGTTTTGCCTGTAAGGGCATGCTCGAAAGACCATTATAGGTCATGGCCGGAGTCTATTCTTTCACGAACATGGATTTAAGGTGGGGTTTGGGCTGCATTAACTGATCCGAATCACAACGAAACTCCAGGCAACCTGCTGTAATAAGCCCATATCCCAAAGCCAGCGGTGCTTGCGATCGCACTTGTTTCTACCTATTAAGTTCTCTGGGGCAGGTGGGCAGACTGTGAGTATACTTCAGAGACATTACGACGGGCACTGTCGGTTCTAGTTCATGAAACTGCTAAACCAGCCACCCATCTCTAGAGACATAGGTTCTCAGCATGTTCAACGCCACTGAAATACTGATTTCCGACTTTGTGGATAAGCTCAGGGCTGGCTACCGGCGCACCTACGGGGGCCAAAATCCCAACTACGAGGACATTATTGCCTGGGCAGGCAGTATGGCTTTAGAAAATATTGCCAACAGCGATGCTCTTTATCACAACGTTGAGCACACCATCTTAGTAGCCCTGGTAGGGCAGGAGATTTTGCGGGGCAAGCACATTCGTGAGGGTGGCGTGACCTGCGAAGACTGGCTGCACTTCATTATTTCCCTGGTGTGCCACGACATTGGCTACGTCAAAGGGGTTTGTCGCGCCGATCAGGATAAGGATCATCTCTACGCGACGGGTCAGGGCGATCACATGGTGCCCCTGCCGCCGGGAGCCTCCGATGCTTCGTTAACGCCCTACCACGTAGATCGGGGCAAGCTGTTCATTGAGGAACGCTTTGGCAGCAACCAAATCATTAAGGCCGACATCATCAAGCGCAACATCGAGCTGACCCGCTTCCCCGTGCCTAAGGAGGAAGACCACCAGGATACGGTGTATTTCCCCGGTCTGGTGCGGGCGGCCGACCTGATTGGCCAGCTCAGCGATCCCCGCTATCTGAAGAAAATCAGCGCGCTCTACTACGAATTTGAGGAAACCGGGCAGACCAAGGTGTTGAACTACGAGCACCCTGGGGATCTGCGGCGCAACTACCCCAAGTTCTACTGGAATGTGGTGCACCCCTACATTCAAGACGGGCTGCGCTATTTATCTTTAACCCAGGAAGGCAAGCAGATTATTGCTAACCTGTACTCTAATGTATTTATGGTGGAGAACGAGAGAAGCATTATCCCCACCTAGATAGCGAGCTTATGAACTGGTGGCAAAAATTTAGGCGCAACCGGCTAGCTCAGTTGGGCGCTGCGATATTGGTGCTGATGTACTTGGTGGCCATTGGAGCAGGCTTTGTGGCTCCCTATGGCCCCTATGAAACCCAGGCAAACGGCTCTCTGCTGCCGCCGACTACCGTGTACTGGCGACATCAGGAAACTGGAGAATGGCTTGGTCCCCACGTCTATCCCACGGCCCAGGGGCCGGTTGAGCTGGAAACAGGAAACCGGCAGGTAACGGTTGACTTTAGCGAACCGTCGCCGATTCGCTTGTTTACCCGAGATGCGCAGGAGCGGCTTCACCTGTTTGGTACGGCGGGGCCGGGGCGCTTAAACCTGCTGGGCACCGATGAACAGGCGCGAGATCAGTTCAGCCGCCTGCTGCACGGCAGCCGAATTAGCCTGAGCGTAGGCCTAGTGGGCATTGCGATCTCATTTCCCATTGGTATGTTGGTAGGGGGGCTGGCGGGCTACTTTGGGGGGGCCGTCGATGCTGTTTTGATGCGCCTAGTAGAGGTAATCATGACGATCCCCAGCATCTATCTGCTGGTAGCGCTGGCAGCAGTCTTGCCGCCTGGCCTAGGCAGCGCCCAGCGGTTTATGCTGATTGTGCTGATCACCTCATTTATTGGCTGGGCCGGGCTGGCACGGGTGATTCGAGGCCAGGTCTTGTCGATTAAGGAGCGAGACTTTGTTCAGGCCAGCAAGGTCATGGGCGGCCGGTCGTTTTACATTGTGGTGCGCCACATTTTGCCCCAAACGGCGACCTACGGTATTATTGCGGCAACTTTAGCGGTACCCGGATTTATTTTGGCTGAAGCGGTGCTGAGCTTTATTGGTCTCGGCATACAGCAGCCTGATGCATCCTGGGGAAATATGCTGTCGCTGGCAACCAATGCCTCTATTTTGGTGCTGCAGCCTTGGCTAGTCTGGCCACCAGCGGTGCTGATTGTGATTACCTCCCTGGCCTTTAACCTGCTGGGAGATGGTCTGCGAGACGCACTCGATCCCCGCACCTTAAAGCAGTAAATACTATTGGGCCAAAGCCAGTGATGCGAGTGCTAGGTTGGACAAAAGCTTGGAGTCGTGTCTGGCGAACGGCAGTCAGGGCTCTGATCATCACGGCGTTGGCTTTGTCGGTGATGGGCTGCGGTGGGCTGAGCCGTGGGCCTGCCGATGCCGTGATTGAGCAGGCTGTGGTGCGGCAGTTTGAGGCAACGCAGCAGGAACTACAGCAGCAGTTGTCCCTAGAAGACACGCCAGCTGATTTTCAGATCTCCAGAGTCAAGGTTGAGCGCACTCAGCAGGTAAAGCTGCAGGATCTGCCGGCGTACCGGGTTGAGGGAACCTATCGGCTAACGGGAAGAGGTCTTTCCCGCACGGTGCGGCAGTCTCGTCATCCATTTGAGATTTATCTGCAGAGCCAGGATGGGGGAGAAACCTGGGGGCTGGTCAGACCCATCGGCTAAGGCTATAGCGCTTCCCAATCCTGTGAGGGACGAGCCTCTGTTCTCTAGCGCTCTAAGCTACTTCTTCTCAGTTTTGATCTGAAGATTTGCTTAAGATTTACCGATTTGATCCTCAGCGTACTGGCTGAGTTGAGTGAATATTTCAGAATGGAGATGCACATCCGAATTGGGAAAGGTTGGGCATGTCTGTTAAAAGCCAATGCCTCGATTTAGAGTGTCCGGTCCAATTCGTACTGACTATTATTGGCAGTAAGTGGGCAATTTTGATTCTGCGGGAGCTGTTTTTAGGCAACCGCCGCACCCATGAGTTTTTATCGGCGCTACCTGGAATTAGTACTAAGACGCTAACGGCCCGGCTGCGGGAGCTAGAGAGCTACGGGTTAGTGGAGCGGCGGGTGTTCCCAGAGGTGCCGCCGCGCGTGGAGTATTCTCTCACCGATAAGGGCAGGGAGATTCAGCCGATTATGGCGGCACTGCACGCCGTTGGCCAGCAGTGGATGAGTCAAGAGGTTTGCGTTAGGTGACGAGCGCCCCTGCTGCCTGCTCGACTACCTGAAGTTGAGTGCAGGGGTACTGCCCGATTAGTGCGGGCTTACCTGCCTGGGCTGCATAAATTTCAAGAGCGGCTTCGGGGCGACTCCAAAACATCCACCGCTGACCGGGAAATAGAACTTGCTCTAGCCGTAGGCCAGGCAAGCCAGACACCAGCAGGGCAATCTGGATATGGCTGCTGTGATTGCTGTAGTAGCACAGGATGGGCTGTGACGAGTCAGAAACTGAGGAGGCAAGGTTACTCATGGGTTGGGCCGTTAACTAGACCCAGACTAACCGCGAGAAACGGCCAACAGCCAGTCTCTAAAAGAGGGTTTTAGGAAATTTTAGTCAACTATTCCTGACAACAGCGCTGCTGGTGAGTGCTGTTGTCAGGCGAGGGGTCTGACTGTTGCGCTTCCCTAGTCTTCGGACCAGCTCTCGTTGCCGATCAGGTCAACGATGCGATCGCGCAGCAAAAAGTCGTGCCGCTCCAGCTCGCTTTCGAGGTACGGCCACTCTCGAGCAGGAATATGGCTGCAAAGGCTAAAGATGGGCTGCTGGCGGCTGAGGATACCTTTTTCTACTAGCTGGTGGGCCTCATCTCGCAGCGTGTCGAGGGTGTACTGCTGGATAAAAAGTTTTTTAAGGGTGGTCGGAGCTGACATACGCTGACCTTATAGAAGGGGCAGATGAATACAACGCAGAGGTAAGTCGAAAAGGCGCAAGGAGGCGTTGGTAGGGCTGGCTGAAGCATTACCAGCTCAGCCTAAAAAGTATCTTAGGCTACCGATTTTAGCCTTGCCCCTATTATTGGAGATAAATACTCAGCTGGAAGTCAGAGATCCCATATCCTTACTTATCTGTGATAAACCGCAATATAAAAAAATGATTATGCGAGGAATTCCTGTAAAGGGGCACTACATAGACAGCAGAATCTGTGACCCGTCCTCGGTTTTGCAGATGTCAATTCGGGTCTGAAAAGCTTCCCGGAAGTGGGGTATGTGAGTAACTGTGAGAATACAGGCAAAGTCGGCTGCGATCGCACTGATCGCTGCAATTAAGCGATCGCAACCCTCCATGTCCTGAGTGCCAAACCCCTCGTCGATGATCAGCATCTGCAGGGGCATACCGGAGCGCTGGGCCAGTAGTCGAGCCAGCGCCAGCCGAATGGCAAAGTTGACCCGAAAGGCTTCGCCGCCAGAGTAGGTTTCGTAGGGGCGGGTGCCTCGGGTGTCGGCAATAAGGATGTCGAGGGTGTCGATCAGCTTATTTTGGCGGCGGCTAGCCCGCTGGGTGACAAACTGCACGTGCAGCTGATTGCCGCTGAGGCGGCTGAGAATGTGGTTAGTTTCGGCCTCTAGCTGGGGCAGCAGGTTTTCAATCATCAGAGCCTGGATGCCGTTGCGGCCAAAGGCATAGGCCAGCTCCTGATAGACCCGGGCCTGGGTGCGGGCGGCCTGCAGCGCCTGCTGCTGAGACAACAGCTGCGCCTGTAGCTGATCAAGCTGCTGTATCTGCTGCTGCAGGGCACCCAGCTGGGCCAGGGTATAGTCGCGCTGCACCTGCTGGGCCTGCAACTGCCCCTCCAACTCCTGAATCTGCTGCTGGGTGTCAGGGGCTTGGGCCAGAGCACCCTCTAGCTCAGCTAGCTGCTGGTTTAACAGGTCCAGTTCCTGGGTGCGGGTCTGGGTGAGCTGCTGCAGTTCGGCCTGCCGCCGCTGCAGTTCGGGCTGCTGCTGCTGGGCCTGCTCCAGCGACTGAAAGCGCATCTGCCAAAATTGCTGAGCTTGAATGGCCTGCCGCAGCTGGTTGTGCCCCTCAAAGGAATAGCCAATGGCGGCTAGCTGCTGGTCTAGATCTGCGATCGCCTGCTGCAGGGGCGACTGCCTCAGGCTGGCCAGTTCGGCCTGGAGTGCCGCGATCCGAACCGCCAGTTCGGGCTGCTGCGCCAGCAGCTTTTCCCGCCGCCGATTGGTGTGCTCAATTTCTGCCTGCTTGATCTCGGCCCAGCGCAGCCGATCGACCTGGCCTCGCACCAGAGCATGGTTGCGATCGTCGTAGTGGAGCTGGGCCAGGCTCTGGTCAATTTGGGTCAATTCCTGCTGCACATCTAGGGCAAAGTGATTTTCGTGCAGGCACTGCTCTAGCTGCTGCCGCTCGGCCTCCAGCTGGTGCAGGCGGCTCTGCACGTCGGCACTGGAGCGGAGCTGGGCCTCTAGCTGGCCGCGCTGCTGTAGGGCCGGGCTATAGCGGTCTAGCTCTGCCTCTAGCTCCCGATACTCCTGCCGCAGCACCTGAATTTCTCGCTCTGAGGTCGTGAGCTGCTCTCGGATGACCCAGAGCTGGTCCTGCAGCTCTTTTTGCTGAATCCGTTGACGCTCTAGCACCAGCTGCCAGTGGTGCTCATCTAGCGGGCGATCGCACAGGGGGCAAACGGCATTGGGCTCCGACAGCAGGCGAATTTTTTGATCGACCTGGGCCAGCTGGGCTTCGTAGGTGCGCTGGTTAGCCTGCAGGCGCTCCATAAAGCTGCGGCGCTCTAGCCCTTTCTCGCGCACCTGGGCCTGGTAGCCCCGCCGCTTCTCCAGATATTCCAGGGTTTGGGCCACCTCCATCACCGCCTGCATTAGGCGGGGCTGCTGCGCATGCTGGTGCTGTAGCTGCTGCTCAGAGCTGCAGAGTTCTTCCAGGCGGGTATTGAGCCGAGTTTGAGCCCGCTCTAGAGAAACCTGGAGCGACTGTCGCCGCTGCAGCAAAGGGGCAGCCTGCATCTGCAGATCGTCGAGCTGCTTAAGTCGAGTTTTGGCGGTCTGGAGCTGCCCCAGGGCGGTCTTGACCTCAGTGGCTTTGGCTAAAACCGGCTGGCACTCTCGTAGCTGTTCCTCCAGGGCAGTCTGCTGATGCTGTAGCTGCCGTAACCGGTCGGTCAGGTGCTGCTGATTCTGCTGATTTTGCTGCTCTAGCTGGCGGTGCTGCTCCTGGAGCTGCTGGTGCTGCTGAAACTGGGCTGATAGCTCTAGCTCTTTGGCCTGCAGCTGCTGTAAATGCTGGTGCTGCTCTGCGATCTCATCGGCTTTCTGCAGCACTGCCTCAGTGCGCTGCAGCTGCTCCTCCAGGCTGCTGTGCTCTCCCCGCAGCCGCTCTAGGGCCTGCTGCAGGTGCCCGCGCTGCTGCCGCTGCAGCTGAATCTGCTGCTGCCACACCTGGCGCTGCTGGTTTAGGCTGTGCAGCTGCTCCAGACGCTGCTGCAGGCTTTGCTGGCCCTGGCTTAGCCCCTCTAAAAAAGCCTGCAGACTCTGGTGATTCTGAACGACCTGGCTGCGCTGCGCTAACCGAGTTTCTAGATCCTGGCCCTGCGCTTCGAGCACCCCAATCTGGACCTTAGCCTCCCGCAGCCGGTCTTTAGCCCGCTCGGCCAGATGGTCGTACTGCTCTAGCTTCAGCAAATCCGCCAGAATCTGCTTGCGCTCACTGGGCCGCT
>JACVRP010000460.1 GCA_014534385.1 Cyanobacteria bacterium Co-bin13 | reverse complement strand
GTTCTGGATCGGCCCACCGGCGAAGTGCGCTCTATTTTGGAAGAAGGCAAAGCCGCCATCAACGATCCCAACCGGCTCATGGCCGTGCTGGTATCGAGACCGGAGGAAACTGCGATCGCAACCAGCCGCTATCTCTGGGGCAGTGCCCAACAAGTTGGGCTCACCGTGGGCGGTGTGCTGCTCACCTCAGATAGCCCGGCAGCCTATGAGGCAAGCTTCGCCCCCCTGCCGGTTTACGGTCTGCCGCTCCTGTCCGGCGCAGTTCCCTACCCAGACTGGCAGCCCCTGATGGCAGCCCTGCCCGATCCCCTGGCGCTAGCAAAAACCGCCCCCCGCCCGGTCACTATCGACGCCGCTGCCAGGACCGTTAGTCTTTTCCTGCCCAGCTTTGATAAGTCCCAGGTCAAACTGATTCAGTCTGGCCCCGAGGTTACGATTGAAGCTGGTGACCAGCGCCGCAACCTGCTTCTGCCCCCCACCCTGGCAGGCCGCTCGGTCAAGGGGGCAAAGTTCCAGGACCAGCACCTAGTGCTCACCTTTGCCTAAGCCTGGCTCCATCAATTTGGCTCCTTGCCCTATACTGCCGTTCATCCAAAACCATGACTGAACAGCCTACGCATTCAGCCAATCTGCCTGACGCTCCTGCGCCAGAGACCCCACCCGCTGCTGCCAGTGAACCGGGCAGCGCTGCCCGCCAGCTGCTGGGTATGAAGGGGGCCAGCTCTGGGGAAACCTCGATCTGGAAAATCCGACTGCAGCTGATGAAGCCCATCACCTGGATTCCTTTGATATGGGGCGTTGTCTGCGGGGCCGCCTCCTCCGGCAACTACCGCTGGACGCTGGAGTACGTTCTGGTGTCAGCGGCATGCATGCTGCTCTCCGGACCGCTGCTAACGGGCTACACCCAGACGCTCAACGATTTCTACGACCGAGAGATCGATGCCATCAACGAGCCTTACCGGCCCATTCCCTCAGGGGTAATTTCCATTCCCCAGGTCGTAAGCCAGATTTGGCTGCTGCTGCTGGCCGGTATTGGCGTTGCCTACGCCCTGGATCGCTGGGCTGGGCATGACTTTCCCACCATTACGGCCCTGGCCATCGGTGGGTCTTTCCTGTCCTACATTTACTCGGCTCCGCCACTCAAGCTCAAGCAAAATGGCTGGTTGGGCAACTATGCCCTGGGAGCTAGCTACATCGCCCTGCCCTGGTGGGCCGGACATGCTCTGTTTGGCGATCTCAACTGGACCGTGGCCCTACTCACGCTGATTTACAGCATGGCAGGTCTGGGTATTGCGATCGTCAACGACTTTAAGAGCGTGGAAGGGGACCGGCAGCTGGGGCTAAAATCCCTGCCCGTCATGTTTGGCATCACCACAGCCGCCTGGATCTGTGTGCTGATGATCGACATTTTTCAGGGCGGTATTGCTGCCTATTTAATGGGCATTCGGCAAAACCTCTATGCCGTCATACTGGTGCTGCTGATCATTCCTCAAATTACCTTCCAAGACATGTACTTCCTACGCGATCCCCTAGGGAATGACGTGAAGTACCAGGCCAGCGCCCAGCCTTTTCTAGTATTGGGCATGCTGGTGACGGGGCTGGCGCTGGGCCATGCAGGTGTGTAAGTCCGGTGTGTGAACTTGGGGCCTGAGCCAGCAAGAGACAAAATTTTGGGTGCAGGTTAGAGTTGTGCGGTGCAGGTTGGAGCGGTGCAATGGGTGAAGACTGGCCCAAAGAACCCACCGCACGGTTGAAGAAAACCAAGAAACCCCATAGAGTGCTCAATAGTCGATTTTGATCCCGGCTATCGTAGTACGGGGAAGCCCGAAGGGGTCGACCGGAATGCAGACAATTCCTCTGTCGTTGCTGGGGGGTAGGTAGAAAAACGTGAAACGCCTGATGATCCGATTTCTTAAACCGTGGTGGGGAATTCCTGTGTCTGACGCCTTGGGCGCAGTGGACTATTCTCAAACGGCCGATCGAGGCTCCACCCCAGGCTCTAACCCTGCCTCTGCCCGCCGTCGTCGCCGTCGCAAGCAGCCACCCTCGTCTCACCCCCGGCCACCACTCCAGAACCGGCCTCTCTTCTGGCTGGCACTGCTGGTCAGTGCTGGCATCGCTGGCGGTGTGACGCGAGGCTATCGCGTCTGGGACTCGGTCTATACCAGCCTGCCCGACACCTCTAAAGCCCTAACCTTTGAACGCAGCGGCACGATTACGCTGAGATCAGCCGATGGCGCTATCCTGCAAAAAATTGGTCCGGCAGCTCAAGAAACTCTGACCTATGAAGACCTGCCTGAGTATTTGGTAGAAGCCTTTATTGCTTCAGAAGATCGTCGCTTCTACGAGCACAACGGCATTGACTACCGGGGTATTGGCCGGGCAGCGCTATCTAACCTGCAGCGGCGAGACGTTGTTGAAGGTGCCAGCACGATTACCCAGCAGCTGGCCCGCATCGTCTTTTTGGACCAGGAGCGCACGTTAGAGCGCAAGCTGCGGGAGGCCATTGTTGCAACCCGGCTGGAAAAAGACCTGACTAAAGAGCAGATTATTGAGCGCTATCTCAATCTGGTTTACCTGGGTGGTGGTGCCTATGGCGTAGCCGACGCCGCCTGGATTTACTTTGGTAAAGCAGCCCAGGATCTGACCTTGGCGGAGTCGGCCTTGATTGCGGGCATGGCTCCAGCCCCCAGCGTTTACTCTCCCTTAGTCAATCCCGAAGCCGCCCGAGTTCAGAGAGATCGGGTGATCGATCGCATGCTGACCGTGGGCGTCATTAGCGAGAGCGAGGCCGAAGCCGCCTGGTCTACCGAAATCAGCACCAAGCCCAAGGAGCCCAAGTTTCTCTATAGCGAGTTTCCCTACTTCACGATCTACGTTCAGAAACAGCTGGCTGAGATTCTCACCCCGGACCAGATGGAAGCGGGTGGACTGGTCGTTGAGACCACGCTTAACGTAGGCTGGCAGCGGGAAGCTGAAGAGGCCGTTGAAGAGGCTATTGCCATGGGCCAGCGGCAGCGCTATGAGCAGGCAGCCCTGGTCGCGGTTGACCCACGCAACGGTGAGATCAAGGCTATGGTAGGGGGCAACGACTTCAACGAAAGCCAGTTCAATCGGGTAACTCAGGCGCAGCGCCAGCCCGGATCAACCTTCAAGACGTTTGTTTATACCACTGCGATCGCAGCCGGGTTTT
>JACVRP010000399.1 GCA_014534385.1 Cyanobacteria bacterium Co-bin13 | reverse complement strand
CCCGCGTCTCCGCGTCTCCCCCTCCCGGCGTCTCCGCGTCTCCCCCTCCCTCAGCTACCCTCGGTGCATGGTTTCTCCTCCCTCCCCCGCCGATTCCCCAACGGCAGCGGCAAACTCTCCCCGAGCCGGGTTTTTGGTCTGTGGTCTGGGCAGTCTGGGCCAGCACTGTGTCGCTAACCTAAAAACCTTTGGCGTGCAGGTCAATGCTGTTAACCTGGCCCGACCAGAGCAATGGGAAATTCCCCAGATTCCAGACTTGCTCGATCATCTGGTGATTGGTGACTGCCGCTACGCCGAGGTTTTGGAGCAGGCTGGGGTAAAGCAGTGCAGAGCCGTGCTGCTGGTGACTGAGAATGAGCGGGTCAACCTAGAGGCAGCGCTGACGGCCCGCGTGCTCAATCCCAACGTGCGGATTGTGGTGCGCTCCGACAAGCAAAACTTAAATGCCCTGCTGGCCCTGCAGCTCAACAACCTAATTGCTTTTGAACCGACAGAGCTGGCGGCCCCTGCCTTTGCGCTAGAGGCCTTTGGAGAAGCACTGCTGGGCTTCTTTCGCATTGAAGATCACCGCTTTCAGATTCTCAGGCGGCAAATTCATCCGGCAGATCCCTGGTGCGATCGCCATCGCCTGCACGAGCTAGAAACTCGCAGCCGCCGAATTTTGCGCTACCGGCCCTTCGGCCACTCCGAGGATGAGGGAGATATTCTCAACGCCTACAGCCCCTCTAGCCAGTTTTATACCTGGCTGCCCAACCTCACCCTGCGGGCCGGGGATGAGCTTGTGGTTGTCGAAACGGGGACAGAGCGACCGGCGACAGAGGGGCCGCGGTTGCGATGGCCTCAAGGGGCCGCCCGACCATCGCGCCGCTCCTCCCTAGCCCAGCTTTGGAAGAAGCTACGGGCTTTTCGAGGCTGGCCCGATATTGAGCGGGTCTTGCTTCAGTTTTGGCAGGCCAGCTACCAGCAGCAAATTAAGCGGGTCGCCATTCTCTGCGGCCTGACGGTAGTCGTCCTTTGCCTGCTGGGAACGGGCTTGCTGTACTGGACCTCCCCCAACCCAGAGATGCGTCTACAGGACGCTTTCTATGCCTCAGTGGTGCTGCTGCTGGGCGGCTACGGCGACCTGTTTAGCGATCTGGTGCCCGATGTTCGCTACCCCGAGCTGATTCAGCTCTTTAGCCTGCTGCTCACCCTGGTGGGAACGGCCTTTATCGGGGTGCTATATGCCCTGCTCACCGAGAAGCTGCTGACCTTGAGGTTTGAGTTTTTGGCCCGCCGACCGCCTGTGCCTGAGGCAGATCATGTGGTGGTGATCTGGCTGGGCCGGGTGGGGCGACGAGTAGTGTCGCTGCTGCAGGACCTCAAGCAGCCCGTGGTCGGCATCAATCCTGAAGCGCTAGACGCCGATATGCTGCCTCAGCTGCCCCTGGTCACAGGCGATATCGCAGCCGGTCTGAGCAAAGTTAACCTGGAAACGGCCAAAAGCGTCGTTGCCGTCAGCGATGACGAAATTCAGAACCTGGAGATGGGGCTGATGGCCCACCGGGTAAACGCCGACTGCCGCCTGATTATTCGCACCTACGACCAGCAGTTTAGTAACAAGCTAGCCCAGCTTTTTCCCTATGCCCAGGTGCTGTGTGCCTCGGCAATCTCAGCTGAAGCGTTTGCCGGAGCGGCTTTTGGCGAACACGTTCTCAGCCTCTTCCGCCTCTACAACCAGACCATCTTGGTGACGCAATACACCATCGAAACGGGCGATACCCTGGCGGGCTATCTGCTCTCTGAGGTGGCCTATGGCTATGGGGTAGTGCCGGTGTGGCATCACCGCCCTGGCAAAATCGCAACCGTGATGCCTTCAGAAGACATCCGGCTGCAGCCAGGCGATCGGCTAGTGGTGCTGGCCACCATTCGTGGGCTGCGCCGAGTGGAGCAAGAAGACGTGGCCCCCCGCCTCTGGCAAGTCCGGGTGGAGATGGTCCTAACTGCCGATGCCCGCTTTGATGGAGCCTCTGAACTGGCCCGAGTCTCGGGCTATGATCTGGGCCTAGCCCGAGACTTTATGACCCAGCTACCGGCAGTGTTTCCTCCCAAGCTGCACCGGCACCAGGCGCTGCGGTTGGTGCGGCTGCTGAGCGCTGCCCAGGTCAAGGCGCAGATGGTGTCGGCGGAGGAGACGGTGAGGTGAGGGTGGATTGTTAACGCTACAGATGCTGCCCTGGGCGCAACCCCATAGCCCTTCGGGCATGGCTTCGCTAGTGCGCCCCTACCAAAAAGCAAAAAAAGCGTCTCTCAAGAGACGCTTTACAGATTGAAGCAGGGTGTTGGGGAGACGCTAAAAATCCCTACCCGTTTAGCCAGCGGGCAATGTCCTTGGCATGGTAGGTCAAGATTGAATCTGCTCCCGAGCGCTTGAAGCCGAGCATGGTTTCCATCACCACTCTTTGCTCATCGATCCAGCCGTTCAAGGCCGCTGCCTTGACCATGGAATATTCCCCAGACACGTTATAGGCAGATACAGGCAGATTAGTTGCCTCTTTAACCCGCCAGATAATGTCCATGTAGGCCAGAGCCGGCTTGACCATCAGCATATCGGCCCCTTCTGCGATATCTAGCTCAATCTCTTTAAGCGCTTCGGTGCCGTTGGCTGGGTCCATTTGGTAGGTGCGGCGATCGCCAAACTGCGGCGCTGAGTCAGCAGCATCGCGGAACGGCCCATAGTAGGCAGAGGCGTATTTAGCGGCGTAGGAGAGAATGGGGATCATCTCGTAGCCGTTTTCATCGAGTCCGGCGCGAATAGCTTGAACAAAGCCGTCCATCATGCCGGAGGGGGCGATGATGTCAGCGCCGGCCTTGGCCTGGGCTACAGCGGTTTTCTTGAGCAACTCCAGGGTCGGGTCGTTGAGAACTCGGCCTGTGAGGTCGCCGACTTCTAAGTAGCCGCAGTGGCCGTGGGAGGTGTATTCGCAGAGGCAGGTATCAACGACCACGAGCAGGTCGGGGACGGCTTCTTTGACGGCGGTGGTGGCTTTCTGCACGATGCCGCAGTCATGCCAGGCTCCGGTGGCGTCGATATCCTTATCCTCGGGGATGCCGAATAAAATGATGGCCGGAATGCCCAGGCCATATACTTCTTTCGCTTCTTCGACAATCTTGTCTACGGAAAGCTGGTAAACCCCCGGCATGGACTTGACTTCGTTGGCAATGCCCTCGCCGGGGACGGCAAACAGCGGATAGATCAGGTCGGCGGTGGTCACCACATTTTCCTGAACCATACGGCGGAGTTGAGGATGGCTGCGGAGCCGACGCGGGCGGTGGTTTGGGAACATAGGACTACTGCACCAGGCGAATTAATGAGGAGACGGGAGAAACGAGGATGCCTTTAGCAGAGACACCCTAGGCAAAGTGCTGATTCACTGAATTTTTAGAATTGTTTCCAAGTCTAAAGCCTGTAGCGGCACCCACGACAAGCGGGTGTAACGTTCTGTAACCCAGGATGCGGCCTTTAAAGGCAGGGCTGGGGATGGACCAGGGAGTGAGGGTGCGATCGCACTGTCAAAAAAATAAATTTCAGTTTTTTAACTACAGGTGCAATCTGTATGCTAGATTTATTAATCGTGTCTGAGATATAAATCAGGCGCTTCCGCAAGGCCCAACTGAAAGCCCTTTTCAGCTAAAGCCAAGCCAAACAAAACGGGTCGCTAGCTCAGCGGTAGAGCACTCGGCTTTTAACCGATTGGTCCTGGGT
>JACVRP010000678.1 GCA_014534385.1 Cyanobacteria bacterium Co-bin13 | reverse complement strand
GCTCAAGATGCTGAGCACCTACGGATTTTGCGCGAACTAGGCTTAAAGTCTGCCAATATCTCGCCCCTGATTGCCCGAGGTCAGATTTTGGGGGCTATTACCTTTGTGACAGCCGAATCGGAACGTCGCTACAGCGAAACTGACTGCATATTGGCTGAAGATGTTGCCCATAGAGCTGCGATCGCAATTGACAATGCCCGTCTCTATCAAGAAGCCCAAAAGGCCCAGCAGGCGGCGGAACGCTCAGCCGAGCGCATTACCCGGCTGCAGTCGGTAACAGCCGCTTTATCGGAATCGCTCACCCCGGCTGAGGTGTCTGAAGTCATTGCCGATCAGGGCATGGCGGCCCTAGGGGCTGAATTTGCCATGGTGGCCCTGCTAGATGAACGCGCCCGTGAACTGGAGGTAGTGCGGTCGGTGGGAGTTGACTCTCGTCAGCTCGAAGGCTGGCAGCGGTTTCCCCTAAGTACGGCGGTGCCTTTGGCAGAGGCCGTACGTACCGGGCAACCGATCTGGGCCGAACCGCCAGAGGTTCGAGCTGATCGCTACCCTCACCTGGCAGAACACTATGAGCAGCACCCTCTCAAGACCTGGATCTCGGTGCCGCTGATGACCGAAGGGCGGGCGGTGGGGGGCATCTCCTTTGGGTTTATGAAGCCGCCCTATCTGGTAGAGGAGCAGCAGGCGTTTATCCTGTCGCTGGCGCAGCAGTATGCCCAGGCTATTGTCCGCACCCATCTTTACGAGGCCGAACGCGAGGCCCGCACTCAGGCTGAGTCGGCCAATCGAGTGAAAGATGAATTTCTGGCAGTTTTGTCACACGAGTTGCGATCGCCCCTCAACCCGATCATGGGCTGGGCTAAGCTACTGCGCACCCGAAAGTTAGATGCGGCCAAAACAGACCACGCGCTAGCCACGATCGAGCGCAACGCTAAGCTGCAAACCGAACTGATCGAAGACTTGCTGGATGTCTCTCGCATTCTGCAGGGCAAGCTCAGTCTCACGATGAGCCCGGTCAATCTAGCTGAGACCATTCAATCGGCCCTCGAAACCATACGATCTACAGCCGCCACCAAGTCCATAGAAGTCAGGAGTGAAGGGATAGGAGATAGAAGTACAGATCTGGCAGACTCTTCTCTCTCCTCCCCCCTCTTCGTCTTGGGAGATTCGGCTCGGCTCCACCAAGTTTTGTGGAACTTGCTGACGAATGCCGTCAAATTCACGCCAGCCGGCGGTCGGGTTGAAGTGGTGCTGTCTTTAGTCACGAGTCAGGGGGCCCAGGTAGAAGAGGCTGCAGCTAATGATTTAAGTCTCAAGCGCCAAGACACATTTGCTCAAATTACCGTCAGCGACACTGGCAAAGGCATTGCTTCAGAATTTTTGCCCCGTGTCTTTGACTACTTCCGGCAGGCAGATTCGACGACGACGCGGCAGTTTGGGGGTCTGGGTCTGGGGCTAGCAATTGTTCGACACCTGGTGGAGCTGCATGGCGGCACCGTGCAGGCAGAGAGTCCGGGAGAGGGCCAGGGAGCGACTTTTACCGTTCGCTTACCGGCGCTCAAAGATGAGAGGATCGGGGTAAAGAATGACCCTGTCAGCCCTCTGCTTGCCGCCCCCAGCCTACAGCCGCTGCCGGGGGTGCACGTTTTACTCGTAGACGACGAGGCAGATGCCCGAGACTTAATGGCCTTTGTGCTAGAAGAAGCCGGTGCGACAGCCACAGTTGCAGCCTCGGCGGCTGCGGCTCTAGCTCTTCTGCCCCAAGTGCAGCCTGATATCGTAATCAGCGATATTGGCATGCCGGAGATGGATGGCTACATGCTAATTCGAGCCATGCGGCGGC
>JACVRP010000322.1 GCA_014534385.1 Cyanobacteria bacterium Co-bin13 | reverse complement strand
TTGCAGGAAGTGGTGCTGCTGGCTGCATTCATTCCTCTGCTGATTGGCAGCGGCGGCAACGTTGGGGCTCAGTCTTCTACCGTCGTGATTCGGGGTCTCAACACCAACGAAATCAACTCTAAAAAGGCCCTCAGCGTGATTTGGCGAGAAGCGATCGCAGGGGCCTTCCTGGGGCTCATGCTAGGGGTGGCGGTCGCCATTTGGGCCTATGTACTGCAGGGAAATCTGGACGTTGCGATGATTGTGGGCATTAGCCTGGTGGCCATCTCGGTGCTAGCGTCTACCGCTGGCGGGGCTCTGCCTATCGTCTTTGCCAGCCTCGGGTTTGACCCGGCGCTCATGTCTGCCCCTTTCATCACCACCATTGTGGATGTCTTAGGAGTCTTGATTTATCTCAATTTGGCCCGCTACGTCCTGAATCTCTAGCGTTTCATTAGGTTTTCGAGAGGATGGTAAAGCAGGATACGAATTTGCTCTAGGATAGGTTAACAACCTCCCGCCCTGGGCAGTCTAGTGAAACGGTGCCGAGATCGCACTTTGAAACAAATGTTTACAATACGGTAAGAAGTTCCAAATTCTGACAGTTCAGCCCGAAAGGTTAAACGGCTCAGTTCTCTCGCCCTTAGCTTTTTAAGAAGCGACCTGAGCTGTAAGTCCGGCACCATACAATAAGGCGCTACAGGATAATGGATCTAAACGGGTCACCAGCCTGGACGACTGGCCAAAAAACGGGAAACAATAAACACGAGTTGCCTCACGAGTTGCCTGTGCTGCAAAAGCTCAAACAAGATCTGAAGAACGATTTGATTGCGGGTCTGCTGGTGATCATTCCCCTGGCGACCACAATCTGGTTGACGATCACGATCGCATCCTGGGTAATCCGGCTGCTCACTCGCTTTCCCAAGCAGCTCAACCCGCTCACCGGGATGAATCCCCTCCTGACAGACTTCATTAACCTGTCTATCGGGTTGGCCGTGCCGCTGGCAGCCATTTTAGTGATGGGGCTGATGGCCCGCAACATTGCCGGTCGCTGGCTGCTGGATTTGGGAGAGCGCACTCTACAGGCCATTCCTTTAGCTGGGGCAATCTATAAGACCCTACAGCAGCTGCTGCAAACCCTGCTGCAAGATTCCAAAAACCGCTTCCGCCGTGTCATCTTAATTGAGTATCCCCGTCGGGGCCTATGGGCCGTTGCCTTTGTCACCGGCTCGGTAACGGCTGGCCCCTCTCCAAACCAGATGCTGAGCGTCTTTATTCCCACAACGCCCAACCCCACCACTGGCTGGTATGCGGTGGTGCCCGAGAGCGATGTGATCAACCTCTCGATTTCGATTGAAGACGCCTTTAAGGTGCTGCTCTCGGGAGGTATTGTCGGCCCTGACCTGGCTGCTGCCGTGCCGCCTGAGCGCACGCTGCGGAGCCTAGAGGAGGGGCGACAGCCGACAACCCTGCCGCCCAATCAGCCCCTAGCTGATCGGAGTCGGCAGCTGTCGATGTTGCCGCTTGAAGAAGATTGTTAAGATAGAAAATTGTCTCCGAAGAGGAGGGTAGCGAATGCAGGCCCGTAGAATTGGTCGGGAACTGGCTTTGTTGGGCATGAGTCAGTTCCCCGATAAGCCTGAAAAGTTGGAGCGGCAAGACCTGGAGAGCCTAATCTCCTCTGCCGTGCGAACGCTGACCGTAGAAGCCAAGGACGCGCTAGAAACCGCTGCCGATGAGCTAAAGCGAGGCAGCAACCGGATCATGGACAGCGAAACCCGTGCTTCGGATGTGACCAGCGCTCGCACGATGGTCGAAGATGCGATCGCACTCACCCAAAACGCTATCAACCGCCTCGGCAGCGCCCTAGAACTGCCCGAGTTTGTCCAGATCACCAACCAGCAAGAGGTCCGCGCCTTTGCTCTGGAAATTCTCAGTCACACCGTCCGCTACATGAAGGACGTAGACGAGATCTTAGAAGAGGCCATGGTTGCCTGGCAGCTTAAGCGCCTGGCCCGCATTGACCGCGATATCTTGCGCACCGCTGTCATCGAAATGCAGTACCTGGGCACTCCCGACCGCGTCGCCATCAACGAAGCCGTCGAGCTAGCCAAGCGCTACAGCGGTGAGGACGGCTTCCGCTTCATCAACGGAGTTCTTCGCCGCGTCGTCGAACGCGGCAAGAGTTCTACCAAAGACACCCAGCCCTCTAGCGTCAGTCCTCAGGCTGACAGCACTTTCTAGAAGGCAGGACAGAGAAGCAGGGGAGCAAGGGCACTGGGAGGCAAAAAGGAATTCAAAAACGGTTTTGCCCCCTTACTTCTCACCTCCCCTCTACCCGCCCACCCTTTTACCCCTCCACCCACCTACCCTTCCACTCCCTACCCATCCCCCCGGAATCCCCGCCAAAATAGTAGAGTGTCTAAAAGCGCTTACTAAACAAAGCGCCGACTATTACACTTCCAGGCTGATTAACGGGTATGGCTGGCTTTAACTGGTTCCAACGCAGCTACAACGCATCTCAAAGCTCAGAGGCTGAGGCGAGCAAAGAAGCCGCCGCTGAGCAAAAATCCGCTGAGACCGCTGTAGAAGACGCTCAGCAGCTCTCTCCGGAAGATTACTTGAAGTGGGCCAAAGCGGCCTATCAAAACATTCAGAAGCGCCAGCAGGAGGAAGCGGGCACGCAAGCAGTGGAGCCAGAACCTGCCCCTGAGCCGGCCCCAACCCCGATTCCCGAAGTTGCCCCGCCAGCACCAGAAACAGAGCCAGCAACGCCTGCGGTGCCAGAAGTTCCAGAGCCGGAGCCAGTTCCCTCCACGCCTGATCCGGTCCCTGAGGTAGCGCCGCCAGAGCCGACCCCCAGGCCAGAGCCAGGCCCACCGATTGAGCCCCAGCCCATACCAGGGCCAGCCCCAATCCCACCCCTGCCCCAGCCTACGCCGTCGCCAGGGCCGATGCCGATGCCCACTCCGGTAGCGGCCAGCGCCGGCGTTGCTGCGGCTGAGGCAACGCCAGCGCTGGCAGACTCGGAAGCCGCTGCGCCCCTGCCTTTTTGGGCCAAGGCAGAAGCCGAGCGGCTAGAGCGGCTAGAGCGGCTGAAGGAAAATGCGATCGCAGCTCCCGAACCCGAACCTGAACTTGCCCGTAGAGACCCGATTAATCGCGTCCCTACGCCGACGGAAGAGCCCGCTCTACCCGACATCAACCTAGATGAAGCCTTTATTTGGTCAGCCGAGGTGCTGGCCAGTCAAGGTCGCCGCCCCGATCAGATCTCCCTGGAGGAGATTACCTGGCTCAATCGCCTGCGTCAGGGCCTCAGCAAAACCCGCCGCAGCCTGATTAACCAGCTCAAGTCGATTGTCGGCCAGGGGCCGCTCAACCAAGATGCGGTTGTCGAGATTGAGTCGCTGCTGCTGCAGGCCGATGTCGGCGTTGAAGCAACCGACTACATCATTAATTCCCTACAGGCCCGCCTGCGCGAAGAGGCGCTGCCGCCCGACCAGGCCATTGCCTACCTCAAGTCCATCCTGCGGGAAATGCTCGACAAACCCCTGGAAGGCTCCCACAACCTAGTCTTTACCCCCGAAAAAGACACCCTCAATATCTGGCTGATGACCGGCGTCAACGGGGCCGGAAAAACCACGACCATTGGCAAGCTGGCCCACATTGCCAAAAAATCAGGCTACGTTTGCCTAATTGCCGCCGCCGATACCTTCCGGGCTGCTGCCGTGGAGCAGGTCAAGGCCTGGGGTGCCCGCAGCGATGTCGAAGTCATCGCCAACCCCGGCAAAAATACCGACCCAGCAGCAGTGGTCTATGATGCGATCGCAGCCGCCCAGTCCCGAGGCGCTGAGCTGCTGCTGGTAGACACCGCCGGTCGCCTGCAAAACAAGAAGAACTTAATGGACGAACTCGCCAAAGTTCGCCGCATTGTCGATAAAAAAGCCCCTGGGGCCAAGGTGGAAGCGCTGTTAGTCTTAGACGCTACCCTGGGCCAAAACGGTTTGCGTCAGGCCGAAGTCTTCTCCGAAGCCGCTAACCTGAGTGGCGTCGTGTTAACCAAACTAGACGGCACGGCCAAAGGCGGCGTTGCCCTGGCTATCGTGAAGCAGCTGGGCCTGCCCATCCGCTTTATCGGCGCAGGCGAAGGCATCGAAGACCTCCGCCCCTTCTCTAGCTACGAGTTTGTAGAAGCCCTACTGAGCGGCTAAAACACCTGATTCCACTCATACACCTCATAGTCTGTCCAGATGCCGTTTTGCCAGTAGGGGTCGCCCTCAACCACCTGGCGGACGGCTGCTTCGCTGTCGGCCTCATAAATGCCAAATACTTTAGTCACGTCTGCCGTGGGGCCTAGCGCCACTAAAATTCCGCTTTCCTTTTGCGCCTGTAGCCCCTGCAAATGAGCCTCGCGGTAAGGGGCGCGCTTCTCCAAAACGCCCTCACAGTAGCTGCCCCACATCACGTATTTCGCCATACTCATTCACACCTTCTAAACACCTAGCCGATGGTATCAGAAGCAGTCGCAGCCCTGGTGCGGCTAGACGATAATGGTGGCAAAGGTGAGTTGCGATCGTCCTTAACACAGCACTCTAAAGGCGTTAGTGCGGCCCAAAAGGGCCATGTACCCATGACCCGTGACGAAGTTCTGACTCTGCTAGAAGCCCACCGCGAAGAACTGGAAGCTTTGGGCGTCAAATCCCTCGACCTCTTTGGCTCCGTTGCCCGCAACGAAGCTCGCCCCGATAGTGACGTAGACTTTTTGGTCGAATTCTCTATTGAGGCGACGCTTTTTGATCTGTTTGAAGTTCGCCATTACCTAGAGGATTTGCTTGAAAGGGACATTGACTTAGGC
>JACVRP010000425.1 GCA_014534385.1 Cyanobacteria bacterium Co-bin13 | reverse complement strand
CGATGGCGCTGCACCTCTATGGCACTCCCGGCCAGGATCGCTTTGACTTTATGTGGGACATTTTGATTCGCAAAGCCCACGCCTATATTGTGCTGGTAGCAGCTCACCGTCCCCACGAATTTCGCTATGCCCGCCGTCTGCTCAGCTTTATGCAGCAGCGATCGCAAGCTCCCCTGATCATCGGCCTCACCCACCAGGATTTGCCCAACGCCTGGTCAGCAGACAACGTAATTTTGGCCCTGGGCTACGTGCAGGGTCGACAGCCCCCTCCAATCGTGACTGTAAATGCCAACGACCGGCAATCGGTAGCTCAAGCGGTTGTGCTACTCGTGAAGCATTACATGGATCAGCAGCAGCCTTGCAAGGTTTAAATTCACCCTCTACCGTTTGACCTATGGCTATTACAGGACACCTCGCAGAATTTTCCCTGGCTGAGATTTTCCAATTCTTGGAGCAGGGCCACAAGTCCGGTCTATTAACAATTACCCCCCTGCCCGAACCCGTCGAAGCAGATGCACCTCGTACTCACTACGTTTGGTTTCAGCAGGGGCGAATTGTCGGTGCCGCCAATCGATCTGACCAGCGCGGCCTAATGACGCTAATCAGCCAGCGGGGTTGGCTGGGCGATCGAGCGGCTACCCGGCTGGCCCAGAGCTGTAGCCTTTCATCCCCCATCGGACTGTGCTTTAAGTCGCAGGGGCTGCTGCAGGCAGATCAGCTCAAGCTGCTGTTTTATGTTCAGGTTATGCAGCAGGTTTGTGCGCTTTTTACCCACGAAGATGGCTGGTTTCATTTTGACAGCGGCAACCAAGCCCCTGCTATGGAATTAACCGGGCTGAGCGCCCCTGCTGTGGAGGTTACTCTGTCGGGTTTGCGGGCCCTCAAGAACTGGTCTTCTCTTAAAGATAAGCTGCCCGATCCGGCGTCTTGTCTGATGGCCGCCATTAGCGGCAAACCCTCGCTTAAGCTCAATCAGATTGAGTGGCAGGTGTGGGAGTTTACCGATGGCAAAACCCCGCTCAAGGCCATTGCACAGCATCTACAGCAGCCGATTGACAAGATTCTCAAGGTCGCATTTCGCCTGGTCTTGGTCAACCTGGTCGAAGAAGTGCCAATGATTGCAGCCCCACCTGCCACAGGGCACCAGGCAGCCCCCCAGGTCGCCTCTCCTGCAGACGCCGAACCCTCTACCAACCTGAGCCAGTCCTTTTTGCAAAACCTGCTCAGTTTCCTGACCGGTCAGGCATAGGGATAAGGAAGACGACACTATGGCAATTCTTCGAGCCTTTCTGCAAATTCTGCAAGTCCTGGAGTGGGCTACGTCCTCCGAAGGCATGTGGTTGACAAGTTTAGGGAGCCTATATCTGCTGTGGTGGCCGGCTAGCAGCGTGAACTCCACCTTGGCTAGCTACAGCCTGATTGCCCTGGGGCTGATGCTCTGGTTTGGCCAGCAGAAACCGGAATATTAGGGCATGTTTCACGTCAGGAAAGACAAGACGCCCGCTTCCTACTTGCAGTAGAGTAAGGGGCGTACCTCATCGGCATTGCCCTATCGCTATGGAATGGACTGCTGACGCAGAAGCCCGGTTGAAAGAAATTCCCTTTTTTGTCAGGCCAGCGGCCCGCAAAAAAATCGAGAAGTTTGCCCAGGAAATGGGGGCATCGCAGATCACGGTTGAGGTCTATGAACAGGCCAAGCAAAAGTTTGGGTAGACCTGGATGGGAAAGCGGAGGGTAGAGGTTTACAGCGATTTTCAGACTAAGCAGTTTCTACCGGGCCGAAGCAATTAGAGAGTCTAGCCGCGTTCTGGCAGCTGCTTCGTTGGCCGCAATATCAGGGTGGGTGATATCACTAGGCTGAGAACCGCCGCTGGACTGGGCTGAGTTGACGTTCATCAGCCGTAGCCGGTTGGAGAGGCAAAAGGCTAGTCCCCGGTAAAAGCGTTTGCCAAAGGCCAAATCAGTATCAGCCCGCTCTAGCAGCTGTTCTTGGGAAACCGCTAAGACAATAATGTCAGTCTCAGCGATAACAGTTGCCGACGGTGGGCGATGATCGACGAAAGACATTTCACCAATCACTTCGCCTGTAGCCAAGTGGGCTACAGTGCGCTGCTGCTCAGGCTGACCTAAGGTGCCGGTTCTGACCTCTAGCGTACCGTCGAGCAGGAGATAGAGGGCTGTAATTGGCTGCCCTTCTTGGATTAGCACACCGCCCGCTGAAATGCTGACTCTTTCACCGCTTTGCCGCAGCCACTCAACGTCTTCGTCAGACAGTTCTCCCAACAGCAGTAGGGAATTTCTCATAGCCCTCTCAGTCGTAGTTTTACGGGTGATGCAGATGCCGTATGACTTACCCCAGGCAGCTTATTGAACCTTGGGTAAATGGCCATTTCGTAAATCCGCTGGCGCTTGGGGATAGCCGTTTCAGGCACCCTCAGATAGCCGCCGACCTTCAGAACCTTGAGCCTTTGAGCTGTTGGCACCAACAGGGATCTTTACGAAAAACCTGACTGATTGTAACGAAATCTTACCCTGAGAAAGGAGTTTTTGACTCTGTAGTAGGTATTACTTGCAAAAAGGTAATTTTTTCTTAAAGCAGCAGCGCGATCGCACTAAAGGCGAGGTGAGTACTGGCATGGGCAACCATTGCCGATTCCAGGCTGCGCTTCCAGTACAGCCAGCCAAAAATCAGTCCTCCCAAACCATTCAAAATTAGGGTTCTAAACAGGAGCCAGGAGGTCAGGGGCAGCTGGGCCAACACAAAGGGCAGATGCGCCAAACCAAAGAGCAAAGCCGTCAGCGCGATCGCACCCCACATCAGACCGCTGCCCACTTCCTTACGCCGCCGAAATAGCCGCCAGCCCAACCAGGCCAGCAGCGTCATCAGCCCCCAGCGGATCAGCAGTTCTTCGGTAATGCCACCGTAGAGCACCGTGCTTAAGGTCGTTCCCCAGGTGCGGTTGGCCGTGATTGTTAGGGCCTGCCCCGCTTCTCCTAGCTGCGGCAAAATCAACGCATCCGACAGCACTGCGATTACGGCAAAGAGCACCCCTGCACCCACAGCTAAAGGCAGCTCGTTGCGCAGGGGTGCCAACGCTTTAAGGCCCTGCGTTGCCGCGTTGACTAGGTGGGAGCGAAAGCCCAAGTTAGGCGCTAGCTTAAGGCCCACGGCGGTTGCGATCGCAAGCAACACCGTCGGCTGAATCAGCGAGAGAATCACCAGCCCTGCCGGAGAAAACTCCGTTTGATCCTGCGGAATGAGCTGTTGAAGCTGCGGCAGCAAAATCAGCGGCAGCGCCAAAATGCCTAAAAAGCCAAGGCCAAACAACAGCCAAAATGGCCTCAAGAACTGTCCCTGAAGGGGCGATGTCTCTGTCATAAACCGGCTGTAATCGCGAGAGGGTGGGTAGATCTATGGTACAGCGGGGAGCGGAGGGCGAGGGGGCGGAGG
>JACVRP010000584.1 GCA_014534385.1 Cyanobacteria bacterium Co-bin13 | reverse complement strand
TGGTGTGCTGAAACTGCCCATAGCCGGTGCTGTAGCCGTAGCGGTCTTGATAGCTGCGCTGCTGCTGCCCGGTTAGCGTCAGGCTATAGGGTGTAGCCTGCACCTGCACATCTCTGAGATCTTGGCCCGGCAAGGAAGCAGTGACCATGAGGCTATCCTCGGTTTCCCGCAGTTCTAGAGACGGAACAGCCTGACTGGCAAAGCCATCCAGGGGAGCCAACGCCGACCAGAGCGCTGCCATGTGTTGATAGTTGGGCCCTAAAGACCCCATCGGTGACCAGGGTGACTCCACCATTTTGTCCTCCTTCAGCTTGATCGGCACTCAAGAGCGCCTAAAGTATCCATACTTAAATGGTGGAAGAGGCGGGTGAGATCGGGGGTCTGGAAAGCCCCCTGGCCTTAGGGTGTATAACCGTCCTTCTAGGGATAGACCCTGGCATGGCTGAGCTACGCAAAATTCTCCACATCGATATGGACGCCTTCTTTGCCTCGGTTGAGCAGCGCGACCAGCCGGCCTACCGGGGCAAGCCTATTGCGGTGGGCGGTCGCCCAGATCAGCGGGGAGCGGTGGCGGCTGCCAGCTACGAAGCCCGTCAATTTGGAGTCCATTCGGCGCTGCCGTCGCGCCTTGCCCAACAGCGATGCCCAGAGTTGATCTTCGTCAAGCCTCGGTTTGAGGTGTACCGGCAGGTGTCGCAGCAGATTCGGGAGATCTTTCACCGCTATACGGATTGGGTTGAGCCCCTGTCTCTAGATGAAGCCTATCTAGATGTAACCGAGAACAAGCAGGCCATTGCTTCAGCCATGGCAATCGCCCGGGCCATCAAACAGGACATTCTCAAGGAAACTCATCTGACGGCCTCTGCCGGAGTTTCGATTAACAAGTTTTTAGCCAAAATGGCCTCTGGTCTCAACAAGCCCGATGGTCTCACCCTGATTGCCCCAGAAGCCGCCGAAGCGTTCGTCGAAACCCTGGCGATTGAAAAGTTCTACGGCATCGGTGAAAAAACGGCGGCAAAAATGCGATCGCTCGGCATTCACACAGGCGCTGACCTAAAGCAGTGGTCTGAAGCGGATCTGGTGCGGCGCTTCGGTAAAGCAGGCCAATTCTACTACCGAGTTGTTCGCGGTCAGGATGAGCGTTCCGTAAATCCTAACCGCATCCGCAAGTCAATCGGGGCTGAGCGCTCCTTTGCCGCCGACCTAAAAACCTTCGACAGCATGACCCAGGCCCTGCAGGAAATTGCGGCAGACGTGAGCGAGCGGCTCACTCGGCAGCGCCGCCAGGGCCACACCCTGACGCTCAAAGTCAAATACGCCAGCTACCGGCAGATCACCCGTAGCCGCACCCTGCCCGAGCCAATCCAGCCCACGGAGATTTTGCCCCTGGCCCAAGACCTGCTGGCAACGCACCTGGAGCGGCAGCAGCCCGTCCGCCTGCTGGGTATCACCGTGTCTAACCTGACGCCCGTCGAGGTCGATTATGTGCAGCTGCGGCTGGAGCTTTAGGGTTTGAGTAAGGTGCGGGCGGGGTGGGTGCGATCGCAATCCAATCAAGTCGTCTACCAAACCTAATCCGGCGGCACACAGGTCGCTGCATCATACTCCACGACAACGGGCAGACCATAGGCCAACAGCGCCTCCCCTGGGGGAAACGGGTAGTCGGAAATAACAGCCTTTGCCTGGTCATCGAGAACGTCGTAACCGGTGCTAGCTAAAATATCGGGCTCTCGGTTGGCCGTACCATCAGGATTGACAATCACGCCTAGACGGCCCAAAGCCGGGGCTGGCGTAAGGCATGTGTTGAGCGGGTACGGTATCCTCAGCGGCTCTAGCTCCTTAGTACCCATTCCTGGGGATGGACCATTCCCTTGGCTGGAAATGACAACGTACCAGTCAATGAAGTCAGAGGCACCTGCCGCTTCCTCTTTTGTCAGGTTATTAGCCCTATAGGAACTCGGATCGCGCAGCCGTTCCTCCAGCGTCAGCGGCGGGGTTTCAACGGGCAGTGGTTCTAGGCCCGGTGGTGGAGGCGGATCGGTAGCGGCCTGCGCCTCAGGCTTAGCTTGAACTGGGGCCGGTGCGGCAGGGGCAGCGGGCTGGGCGGCAGCGGGAGCCGTAGACTGGGCAGCGGTGGGGACAGGTTTGGCAGGGGCCACATCTGGGG
>JACVRP010000246.1 GCA_014534385.1 Cyanobacteria bacterium Co-bin13 | reverse complement strand
TCTTGGGCGAGGGTATTCTGGGCGGCTTCCTTTGGCGGTGCAGTCTTGGCCCCCCCGCCCCCCAATTCTGGGGGGATCTGAAGCCCCCGGAATTGGGGATTTGGGGGCCGAAGCTCCACCTGGAGGCCCTTTTCTGTCTCAGGTAGCCAGCCTGCAGTGGTCTCCCCAAACCCCACAATTACCGCTTCTACCAGCCGTGCTGCTTCTGCCTCCAGCGCCTCTACGACATCTCCCACTACCCGGCACCCCTGTAAAGAATCTGTCATTCGGCTTCCAGTATCTACCGGCATTTCCCACGGCTGCCCCAAATCGTCGGTCAGCGGGTCGATCTCCAGCCCCCAGGCCTTCGCAATGGCCCGCGTCAACCCCAGCCGCCCCGCTCCTGGATGCCGCGCGATCGCAACCACCAGATCCCGCAGCTGCCGCCCCGCCGGACAGTGCCCAAAAATGTGCAGCCCATCGCGGATCTGGGCTTCCTTGAGTTCGCACAGGTAGGTGTCGATCTGGGGCAGCAGGCCCGTCAGCGACCCTGGCTCCAGGGTGCTTTGTCCCTTAATTGCTGAGATTGTCTGCTGCCCTAGGTCCTGCCAGAGGTGAGTGTCTTTTAGCAGGGTGAGAATGCGATCGCAAATCACCGGCAGCCGGGTGGGGTCCAGGCTTTGAGCTTCGTAATATTCATCCACCAGCGCTTCTAGCTGCTGCAGCGGGCCGTACAGCTCAGCCCGCGTCATCGGCGGCGTCAGGTGATCGAGAATGACGGCCTGAGCCCGCCGCTTGGCCTGAGCGCCTTCGCCGGGGTCATTCACGATGAAGGGATAGAGGTGGGGCATGGGGCCAAAAACGGCTTCGGGGTAGCACTCAGCCGACAGCGCCAGGCTCTTGCCGGGTAGCCACTCCAAATTGCCGTGCTTGCCCACATGCACGATTGCCTGCGCCTGGAACTGCTGCCGCAGCCAGAGGTAAAAGGCTAGATAGTCGTGGGTTGGCTCCAGATCGGGGGCGTGGTAGTTGAGGCTGGGGTCGATGTCGTAGCCCCGACTGGGCTGAACGCCGACAAAAACGTTGCCCAGCTGCAGTCCGGCGATGGCAAAGTCTGGGGAATGTGGTTCCAAGCTAGGCTCTGGGGGGCCCCATCGCTGCCCCATCCCAGTTTGGACAGCTGAGGGCAGTTGGGCAAAGGCTGACTGGTAAGCGGCCAGCGGTAAACTCTGCTGCACCTCCCGAAATTCCCGGCCTTCGGGGTCGTTCGTTACCCCTGCCGTAAGCTGCTGGATCAGGGCATCGCCTGATGCGGGAATGTCGCCCACAGTATATCCGGCTGCCTGCAGGGTCTGCAAAATCTCGATGCAGCTCTGGGGCGTGTCTAGCCCCACACCATTGGCCAGTCGCCCATCGCGGTTGGGGTAGTTCGCCAAAATCAAAGCAACTCGGCGCTCGGCTGGGGGCGTTTGGCGTAGCTTCACCCAGTTCGCCGCCAGCTCGGCCACAAACTCGATTCGGTCTGCCACCGGTTCATAGGTCACGACGTCTGTTTCGAGGCGGCTGCTGTGCTGATGGGCCGCTTTAAACGACACGGCGCGGGTGACGATGCGGCCATCCACCTCCGGCAGGGCCACATTCATGGCAATATCTCTGGGGGCCAGCCCCATCGGCTGCTGCTGCCAAAAGTCGTGGGTGCCGCCGCTGAGAATGACCTGTAAAACGGGCACGTCAAGCGCCTGCCACAGATCGAGTCGGGGAGCGGCCCCGTCGAGCTTGGCCACCGAAAAGCTGGTCGTATTTAATAGAACGTCAATGCCGGGTTTGCCCGCTGGCCTGAGCTGCGCCAGCAGTTCTCCCTGCACCTCTGGCTCCTGCAGCGAAGAAACAAAGATCGGCAGCGGCACGATGCCCCGCTTTGCCAAAGCCTGACTGAGGGCTTTAATGGGCGCTGTGTTGCCTGCCAAATAGTGAGCGCGGTAAAAGAGAATGCCTGCCCGAGCGGCTCCTCCCGGCTGAACTGAATCTTGCGCCCTGCCGTAGAACCCCACCTTAGGAACGGTGACTGGGGCGGGCGGGTTGAACTGAGTGCCGAGAATGCGATCGCACACTGCCATTAGCCCGTGGCTAATATTCTCCACACCCCCTTCACTCAGATAGCGCCAGAGCGAGTTGGCCACCTGCAGCGGCACCGTAGAGTGGCTCATCAGCTCTAAATCGGGCCGATCGTCTCCGGGCAGCACGATTAGGGCTGCCCCAGACTCAGCGGCAGTGGCTTTGGCCACTTCCAGCCCGTAAGACCAGTAGGCCCGGCCTCCCAGCAAACGCACGATAATAACCTGCGCCTGCTGCAGCACAGCCTCGGCGTAGGTGTCGATGGTGAGCTGCTGCTGGAGCTGCAGCAGGTTGGTCACTCGCACCGGGGGAAAATCGGCCGGCAGGCCCGACATCGCCTGGGCCAGGCACTGAATTTCGGTATCAGCGGCGGTGAGAAAGACCAATGGAGCAGGCGTTTGCTCGATAAAAATGACGCCTTCTGACTCGGGCGTCCAGCCGCCGGGGGTTGCTGCTAAGCGGTGCATGAAATCTAAAGCAACTGCTAAATCTGAAGGAACTCTAGCGTCTGGGGGGGATTGGGAATCCGAAAGCTAGCATAAGCCCATGACAAAAATCGACTGCTTCAATTCGTATGTATCAATAGCAGACATAGACAAACTCTGATAGATAAATAAGACGGCTACTTAATCAGGGCTTAACCAGGAGACCGCGCCCTTGTCCTCAACGTCTGTTCAGAGCCTGCGTCTACAGTATTTCCCCCAATCCTTTACCAAACCAGGTGGGCGTTGGTTTGCCCATAGTGCTTTATGCCTCGTTTTTCCGATGGTGTTTCCCACCGCATCTTACCCCGTGCAGTCTTAGGTGAACTAGGGCGGCTCCTGGAGCAATACGCCCAATCAGACCAGGCCACGCTAGTCACCGAGGCCCAATTTCCGGCAGCAGCGGCCCAAGACAGCCAGTTTTGGCTGCTGCTGTCTCCTGAATTAACGGTGCTGATTAACAGCCAACCTCAGCCGCAAAGTTTGACTTCCGATGGGCAGTCCTCGCCCCAGTGCCAGGTTGGCATGACCTTTGAGGTCGATGCGATCGCACGCTTTCTGACTGCTTTGGTGGCCCAGCCCAGCCTAAAAGCTGCTCACCAGAAAACCCTAAACAGCCTGATTGAGCGGCTGCAACCTTCTGCCCCACACGCTCAGGGAGACTTTACGCTGGCTCTGCTGGAAAGCTTCAGCCCGGCTACGCTTCAGCCTGACCAGGCCCTTGTTTGTCAGCCGGTGCAAAGAGCCCTTGATCAGCAGGTTGAGCGCAGCCTTTTGCTGGGACAGGTAATCACCAAAATTCAGGAAAGTCTGGAGCTGTCGGTGATTTTGCAGACCACGGTGGCGGAGGTGCGCCAGTTTTTGGGGACCGATCGACTGCTGATCTACCAGTTTGACCTGGAGGCAACGCCCGATACTCGCTCCATGACTGACCCTGGCGAGGGAGTTGCGATCGCGCCTGCCAGTGGCGCAGCCCGACACAGCGGCTACATTACCTACGAATCGCGGGCCAGCGAACAGATTTCTTCAACCCTAAACTACACCGAGACCTACTGCTTCAACGACCAGACCAACTGTCGCCTGCGCTCTTTAGAAGGCAAGGCTTTTGCCATAGATGATGTGCAGTCTGCCTATGCCCATTCCAGCTGTCTGCAGGCTTTTTTGCAGCAGGTGCAGGTGCGCTCTAAACTGGTTGCGCCCATTATGGTCAACCACAAGCTCTGGGGCCTGCTGATTGCCCACCAGTGCCTTGACTCGCGTCAGTGGCAGCCCTGGGAAACTGAGTTCTTGCAGCACATTGCCGAGCATCTGGCCATCGCCATCAGCCATGCTCAGCTGTATCAGCAGCTCCAGCAGCAGACCTACAACCTCGAAGCCTGCGTGATTGAGCGCACCCAAAACCTGCGTGATGCGCTGGCCTCTGCCCAATCTGCCAACCGGGCCAAAAGCGAGTTTCTGGCCACCATGAGCCACGAACTTCGCACCCCCCTGACCTGCATCATTGGCATGTCAGCGACCCTGCTGCGCTGGTCTTTTGGCGATTTGAGCGCCCGTCAACGGGAGTATCTCAACACCATCCATGACAGCGGAGCCCACCTCCTGGCCCTGATTAACGACATTCTCGAAGTTTCTAAAATTGAGTCAGGCCGCACAGTGTTGGAGGTGAGCGAATTTTCTATCACAAATCTAGGGCGGCAAAGTCTGGAGGCCTATCGGCTGGAGTCTACCAGCCATGGCATTGACCTGCACCTGGATCTGAAGCTGCTGCCTGACCAAGATACCTTTGTGGCTGATCTTCGGCGGGTGCGGCAGATTGTCTCAAACCTGCTGAGTAATGCGGTCAAGTTTACCCCGGCAGGCGGGCGGGTCGTGCTCCGGCTGCGGCGGGATCAGCACATGCTGACTCTGCAGGTAGAAGATACCGGCATTGGTATTTCGGAGAGCCAGCAGCCTCTGCTGTTTGAGAAATTTCAGCAGCTAGAGACCACCCGACACAGGCAGTACCAGGGCAGCGGGCTGGGGCTGGCCCTGACCAAGCAGCTGGTTGATCTGCACGGGGGCTCTATCAACGTAGCCTCTAAGCTTGGTATGGGCTCTGTGTTTACCGTGCGCCTGCCGATCCAGCGGCTGGCCGAGTCTTTGGCGGTGGAAACGGTTCGGCCTTTGCCGGTCGAGCCTAGCGTGGGTCGTATTGTGCTGGTAGAGGACAACGAGGAAAGCGCTGGCCTTATCTGTGACATGCTGACGGCGGCTGACTATCAGGTGATCTGGGTGATCGAGGGCTCTCAGGTGCTGGAGCAGGTGGAGGTGCTGCAGCCAGCGGCGGTCATTACCAGCGTCAATCTTTTGGGCTCCAACGGCTACGACATCATTCGCGCGCTGCGTCGCTATGTCGGTACGTTAGACATTAAGGTGTTGGCGTTGACCGATGGCCATACGCCCGACCAGGAGCACACTGCCCGCAAAGCGGGGGCCGACGATGTGCTAACCCGGCCAATTGATCCAGAGCACCTGCTGAAAACGATTACAGCTTTGATGTCGCTGACCCACCCGTGAGGGAGGCCCAGCGATCAAGCTGTTTAGGTCTTCTAGCTCACAGGGCTTGATTTGACCTAACTTAAGCGGCTCCGGAGCGTTTGGAGAACACAACCAGGACGGTTTTTAGAATCAGCTGGATGTCATAGAGCAGGTTCCAGTTTTTCTGGTAATCCAGATCCATGCGGATGACGTCTTCAAAGCTCTTGACCTGAGAGCGACCGTTGACCTGCCATTCTCCGGTCATGCCTGGCTTGACATTGAGCCGCTGCCACTCGGGGACTTTGTACTGCTCAATTTCATCGGGCGTGGGCGGACGGGTGCCCACCAGGCTCATTTCGCCCTTGAGCACGTTCCAAAACTGGGGCAGCTCATCTAGGCTGGTCTTGCGCAGAAAGCGGCCTACGCGGGTGATGCGAAAGTCGCTTTCATTTTTAAATAAAGGCCCTTCAACCTGGTTTTGGACCTTGTGCTTGAGCGCCTCGGCATCGGTCACCATGGAGCGGAACTTGTAGATTTTGAACCGCTTGCCCAGCCAGGAGCAGCGCACCTGGCTAAAGAAAATGGGGCCGCCATCCTCTAGCTTGATTGCGATCGCAATGGGCACAAACAGCACCGAG
>JACVRP010000051.1 GCA_014534385.1 Cyanobacteria bacterium Co-bin13 | reverse complement strand
CGGAACTGAGGTGATGTTGTCGTCGTGCTCGTGCTCCTCTTCGTGGTCGTGGTGGCTGGGGCGCTGCTCCAGGTTATCTTCCACCGCTGCGTTAAAGCCAAGCAGAATGTCTGGGTTAATCGCGCCATGCTCGCAGGGCACGATCTTCACCCCAGCAGGAACCTGGGTCTTGAGCCAGGACTCGACCTGCTGGCGAGTTTCCGGGGAAACATGATCGGCCTTGGTCAGCAGCACCAGATCGGCGCAGTTGAGCTGATCTTCAAACAGTTCCTCAATCGGGGTTTCGTGGTCCAGGCTATCGTCGGCCTGGCGCTGGGCTTCGAGTGCCTCTAGGTCACCAACAAGACGGCCTGAGGCTAGCGCATCACAATCGACCACCGTCACGACCCCGTCTACGGTGGCGCTGGTGCGAATTTCGGGCCAGCGAAAAGCCTGCACCAGGGGTTTGGGTAGGGCCAGACCGGAGGTTTCAATAACGATGCAGTCGATCTGATCGCGGCGCTGGATTAGCGCCTGCATCGTCGGCAAAAATTCTTCCTGCACCGTGCAGCAGAGGCAGCCGTTGGCCAGTTCGACAATGGTGCTGTCTAGCGGGGTGCCATCTTCATCGCAGACCTGACAGGACTTGAGCAATTCGCCGTCGATGCCGACCTCGCCAAACTCGTTAACCAGAACGGCAATACGGCGACCCTGGTTATTTTGCAGCAGGTGGCGCACCAGCGTAGTTTTGCCCGCACCCAAAAAGCCAGTGACAACGGTAACTGGAATTTTATGCATAGTTCCTTACCCCAGCATGATGGATGTGAGAAAGGCTGTGCCTGCACCTGCGATCGCAAATCCAGCAAAGCGCAAATTTAGCGAGGGGCCAGCCGAGAGATTAAACGCTTTGCGCCCTGCCCAAAGTACGCCCAGAGCGACAATTCCCTGAATCACGGCAAACCCCGCTAGATAAGCCACCAGGGGAGACATTTCTGCCCCAATAATGGTTTCCCCATAGGCATACCCGTGGAAGATGCCCGCCAGTGCCCCCAGCCCTGCCAGAGGTCCAACGCCCAACTTTCGGTTAGTCGCTAGGACCGTCCCAGCCAACACCACAGATAGGGAAACTGCCGCCTCTGCGCCGGGCAAGGTCAATCCCAATAAATGCAAACCCGTTCCAGCCAGAGTCGCCAACACAAAGGCAATGGGCAGGACAAATCCGCGGAGGCTAAGGGTCGCAATCAGGCCAATAGCGACTATGAACGTAAAGTGATCGGGACCAATGAGGGGATGGCCCAGGCCAGACATAAAGCCCTCAAACGCATTGGCGGGGGTGGTGCCCCCTAGGGGATGGTGAGCGTAGGCAGGCATTGCCAGGAGCGCTACCGCTAGAACCGCAGACAGGCAAACGACTAACTTAGGGGTCAGGCCCGCCGTAGAGAAGGGGCTGAACCGCCGAGAAAACTTATTAAACACGGGCATCTGTACCTCGCAGATGGGGAACAACGCGATCGCCAGCGGGCATTCTGACTCAGAAAAGCAAAGCTTTTCATCACAGCTGCGGGACAGTGCCGGACTAAAACCGAACTTTCCCCCGCTCGTCGAACTGGCAAAGCGCCAAAACGACAGAGCGTCCGATGGCTGCTCCCCACCGGAACTGGCTTAGCATTGGTCAGCATATCACGGGGGTGTAGCGGTGATATGGACGCGATTGGAGAGTTAACACGCCGTGATGGGTGAATGGGTGGCAGCCGTAGGGTGCATAGCGCTAAGGCGCGCTTCGCCTAACGCACAGCAATGCACCCTACGGAGGGAAGCTCTAGAGATCAGGCGATTTGTGCGATTGCTTCTCAGCGGTGGGGCGGAGTTGACCGGGTTGAACCAGAGCCGCGCTTTCGGCCAAGGGCAAGTGAGCTGAGGCAGAAGGCGCTGTCTGAGCTACGGCAGGCAGCTCTTGCAGCATGGTCAGCATCCACACCAGCGAAACCATGCTTAAAAACAGTGAAGTGTAGTCTAGTTTCTTCATTCACAAACCTGAGTGTCGGGTGACACGCAGCAGACGGGGCCGAAATTGAAGCAGACGCTAGAAGCCTGAGCCTAACGCCCTGATCTTGGTCAGCATAACATACGCTAATTGTGCCCCAATGGGGGGCGGTAGACACTGCCTAAGCTGGAACAGGAGCGCGCAAAGACCTGCCGCTATCGGGGTCAAACAGATGCACTTTATCGGCTGCGATCGCAAGCCACACCGAATCTCCCAGCCTCACCGCATGGTCGGGACCAATGCGAGCTTGCAAGGTCTCGCCCTCAAACTGAACGCTCAGGTAAGTCTCGCTGCCTAGAGCCTCCACCCGGCTCACCTCACCTTCCAGGTTCTTAGGCGCAGGCGGGCCTAAACTCAGGTGCTCTGGCCGAATGCCCAGCGTTACGGTGCGGCCATCGTAGGGCTTGAGCACCTCATCCCATTCGCTGGAAATAGATAGCCGAAATTTGGGGTGAATCAGCAGGCTGGGAGACTGCACCTGCACCGTCAGAAAGTTCATGGTTGGCGAGCCGATAAACTCGGCCACAAAACGGTTTGCCGGTCGCTGGTACAGCTCCAAGGGAGCCGCCACCTGCTGAATCTGGCCCTGGTTCATGATGGCGATGCGATCGCCCATCGTCATCGCCTCGACCTGGTCGTGGGTGACGTAGATAGTAGTAATGCCGAGCTTCCGCTGCAGGCTGACAATTTGCGATCGCGTTTCGGTCCTTAACTTAGCGTCGAGGTTAGAGAGCGGCTCATCCATCAAAAAGACCTGGGGGTTGCGGGCCATGGCTCGGCCCAGCGCCACCCGCTGTTTCTGCCCGCCCGATAGCTGTCGGGGAAAGCGGTGCAGCAGCGGCCCAATCTGCAGCATTTTGGCAACGGCCCGCACCCGCTCATCGATCAGTCGCTCGGCTTCAGGGAGGTAGCGCAGCGCAGGCGGCAGTCGCCGCGTTAGCGTTCCGATGGCGTCTTCCCACCAGCGGCTGGTGGCTAAGATTTGCGCCAACTCCAGATTGGCATCTTGCCCCATCCCGGCTTTTTTCATATTTTGCTGGCTCTGTTGCCCTGCCCCCTGCCGCATCCGCCGGAGGCCAAAGGCCAGGTTGTCGTACACGCTCAGGTGTGGGTAGAGGGCGTAGCTCTGAAACACCATGGCAATGTCTCTCAGCTTAGGCGGCAGGTCGTTGACCCGCTGCCCGCCCACCCAAATGGTGCCCGCAGAGATCTCCTCTAGTCCGGCGATGAGCCGTAGCAGGGTGCTTTTGCCACAGCCCGAAGGCCCTACTAGCACCATAAACTCGCCATCGGCCACGTCTAGATGAATGCGCCGCAGCACGGTCAGGCTCTCCTGCAGGCCCGCCGGATCGCCAGCCTTCTCGGAGCGGTTTAACCGAGTGGCTGGAAAGGTTTTGTAGACGTTCTCAATTAGAACAGGAGCCACGGCGGTGCTTACTCTTCCTCGTTTCCATTGGACCCATTATCGGGCAAGGTGGCAATGGTAACAGCGGCAATTGCTTCACCCTTGTTGAGCTTGAGGATGCGATCGCAAGGCGTATTGCGCCCCTGCCGAGGTACCTGAGTCACCGCAATTTGTGCCACCCGATCCGCCGTTGTAATCAGGGTCGCCTCGGTGCCCGGATTGGCTGCCGTCAAGGCGGCCAGCGTGTCGGTCTTGAGGCTGAACTGGAAAGCCTGCGTCCCCAGACCGCCCCGGCTAGCCAGGGCCACACTGCTAGCCGGCATGCGCTTGGCAAAGCCCAGGGTTGAGATCAGCAGCACACAGCTACTCTCTTCGGCCACAGACACGCAGCCCACCAGCGTTTCCTGTTTACGCATCCGCAGCGCTTGCGGGCCCTGGGCGTTGCGGCCCATGATCGGCAGGTTGTCGTCGTCAATCTCAAAGCGCAGCAGCCGCCCGCCGGAGGTTGCCAGCACTAAATGCTCTCCCGCCTTAGCTAGCACAGCGTAGGCCAGTTCATCCCCATCTTTTAGCTTCATCACGGTCAGGCCTCGTCCGGTGAGCTGTCTGTATTCCTTCAGGGGCACCCGCTTAATGCGGCCCTGCCGGGTTACGACCACCAGATCTTGCTCTAGAGCCGCTTCTGTCAGCAGAATCTGCCTGACCACAGCTCCCGCCTCCGACGGCACAGAATCAGGCAGTAGCCGCACCAGGGGCACGCCCTTAGCCTGCCGCTGAGCCAGAGGAATCTCGTCAACTTTGAGGGTAAACGCGCGACCGTCCCGAGTGAGGGCCAGCACTTCCTGGGTTGTAAGCGCCGATTCGACCTGCAGAATGACATCCTCCACTTCCTGCAGGGTGCCGCTGCTGCTTGTCTCCTGCTTGCCCTGCCGACGCTGATAGGAGCGAGGCGAGGAGCGGCGCACGTAACCTTTTTGGGTAAATTCGAGAACGGCTTCTTCTTCCGCCGTCTCTGAAATGATTTCGGCTAGCTGCTGTGACTCCTCGGCAATAGCGGCAGCCGACGGAATTCGGGTGCGGCGGGGGTCGCTAAACTTTTTCTTGAGCGCCCTCAGCTCTTTCTTGAGCGCTTTTAGCAGCTCTTTGCGATCGTTGAGCAGTCGCTGCAGCTCATTGCGCCGGGTACTGGCTTCTTGAAACTCGTTCTCCAGATTCTGCCGCTCTAGGCCGGTTAAGCGCCGCAGCGGCATGGCCAAAATTGCGTCAGACTGCCGCTCTGAAAGGTCAAACTGCTGCTGAAATACCTGCTTAGCGGTGGTGCCATCGGGGGCATTGCGAAGAATGTCAATGATGGCATCGAGGTTGCCCAGTGCCGTTAGCAGTCCCTCTATAATGTGCAGCCGGGCTTCGGTCTTGTCCAGTTCATGTTGGTACTGGCGGGTGAGGGTAGCCTCCCGAAAGTTGAGGAAGGCCAGCAAAATCTCTCGCAGCGGCATCTGCCGGGGCTGACCGTCTTCCAGGGCCAGCATGATGGCCCCAAAGTTGGTCTGCAGCGGGGTCATTCGGTAGAGGTCGTGGAGTACGCGCTGGGCCTGGGTCTCCCGCTTTAGCTCAATCACGACTCGCATGCCGTCGCGATCGCTCTCATCTCGAATGTCGGCAATGCCGTCGATCCGGCCGTTGTTGACCAGGTCGGCAATTTTTTCGATCCAGCCAGCCTTATTCACCTGGAAGGGCAGCTCGGTGACGATGATGGCGTTGCGCCGCTGCTTGCCTCGACCCGGCCGAATCTCCTCAAACTGGGCCACCCCCCGCAGCGGAATGCTGCCCCGTCCGGTGCGATAGGCATCGTAAATGCCCTCGGTGCCGATAATCTCACCACCGGTGGGAAAGTCTGGGCCAGGGATAATCTCAAACAGCTGCTCATCGGTAATGCCGGGCCGATCAATTAGAGCAATCAGCCCGTCTACCACTTCTCCCAGGTTGTGGGGAGGAATGTTGGTGGCCATGCCGACGGCAATGCCCGAACTGCCGTTGAGAATCAGGTTGGGCAGCTGGGCGGGGAGGACAACGGGCTCCTGCTGGGAGCTATCGAAGTTATCGGTAAAGTCGACTAGGGCTTCGCTGATATCTCCCAGCAGTGCCTCATGACCTACCGACGCCAGGCGTGTTTCGGTGTAGCGCATGGCGGCTGGAGGGTCATTGTCTACCGAGCCAAAGTTGCCGTGGCCGTCGAGCAGCGGGTAGCGGCTAGAGAAGCTTTGCACCATGCGAACCAGGGCATCGTAGACAGCCTGGTCGCCGTGGGGGTGGTACTTGCCGAGCACATCTCCCACTACGCGGGCACACTTACGGTAGGGCCGATCAGGGGTCAGCCCCAGTTCATGCATGGCGTAGAGGATGCGGCGATGCACGGGTTTAAGCCCGTCGCGGACGTCGGGTAGGGCTCGGCCCACAATCACGCTCATGGCATATTCCAGATATGACCGCTGCACCTCTGAATGAAGTGAGGTAGTCACTACCTGTCCTGAGGGGAGGATGTTGAGTTGGTCGGCCATGGGCGTGACGGTCCTGAATGAAGTTAGTGGGGGGTTACTCTATGCCAGCAATAACAATGCTGTAACTTATATCCAAGGGCGAGAACGTGGCAAGCGTTTAAGCACCTACAGATCTTATGAATTGTGCTGATTATCAGATGCATCGACCGGTTTATTGACGTTCTTTCAACACAATTCCCTTTTTAAGCGGTGGATTACTCATCATGAAAACCGTCCTGATTGTGGAAGATGACCTGATCAATGCCCGGGTCTTTTCAAAGATTTTGACCAAGCGGGGAGGCTTGGCGGTAAGGCATACGGAGAATGTTGACGAAGTCATACAGATTGCTCAAAACCGGGAAGCCGACATTATTTTGATGGATGTTTCTCTGGCTCACAGTGTTTATCAGGGGAAGCCGGTCGATGGCATCAAAATCACCCAAATGCTTAAGGCCAATCCAGATACAGCCAATCTGCCGGTGATTTTGGTGACGGCCCACGCGATGGATGGCGATCGCGAAAATTTCCTCAAGCTGAGCGGGGCCGATGGCTATATCTCCAAGCCGGTGGTGGATCACCAGCAGTTCGTGGACCAGATTAAGGCCATGATCGCGGAGAACTAGCTAAGTACATTTGTACTTTATGGCGACGGTTCCCGCAACTGCGGGCCAAGATTACAGCTCCAGCATCCAGGCGAAACTACAGATAAGAGCACCAGTCGCTCCAGCCGCCCACGTAGAGCTTGCCTATGGGTCTGCCTGCGATCGCATGACTTAGCAGGTTAACGCAGGCAGTTACGCCAGAGCCGCAGTAGACAATGACTTCGTCGGCGTCGTCTAGGGCTGACCAGTGGTCGGCGAGTTGGGCGTGCGATCGCATACGTCCATCCCCCTCACTGACATCTTGCCAGAAATAATTCACTGCACCCGGAATGCTGCCCGCAATCGGGTCAATCGGCTCCTGCTCACCCCGATAGCGAGACGGCTCACGGGCATCGATCAGCCGTACGCCCGGTTGGTCTTTGCGCTGCCGCACAGTGTCAATACCAACAATCCAGTCGGTGCGTGGATTGGGCACAAATCTGCCCGAAGCTCTTTCCGGTACCGCCTGACTGAGCGCATATCCCTGTCGCTGCCAGCCCTGCAGGCCGCCATTGAGCACCGCCACCGCATCGTGACCCAGGTACTTCAGCAGCCACCAGAGCCGCGAAGCAAAGGCGTAGCGAGCATCGTCATAGGCCACCACTAAAGTTGGCCCGGCTGGTGGGTCAGACGACACGCCCATCGCCTCCAGTTTTTGCACAAACTGCTCCCAGTCCGGCAGCGGGTGCCGCCCCCCATGCCCCTGCACCGGACTCGACAAATCCTGGTTCAAATCCAGGTAATACGCCCCCGGAATATGCCCAGCCTCGTACTGCTGCCGCCCCTTACCTGGCTCCATCAGCGCAAAGCGGCAGTCTACGATAACTACCTGAGGGTCATCTAAGTGATTAGCGAGCCAGGCAGGCTCAACTAGATTCGTGGGGTAGGTCATTTACCCCTCCTCCGTCTTCACGTGCCACGGTGCAAACCACGGCAGCAGCAGCAGCCCCGGCAGGGCCGTGACCAGGGTTAGCAGGAAAAATAGAGGCCAGCCGGTGGCTTGGGCAATCTGGCCCGCAGGGGCTGCGAGGATGTCGCGGCTGACGGCCATCAGACTCGAGAGGAGCGCATACTGCGTGGCAGAAAAGCTGGCGTTGCAGAGGCTCATCAGGAAGGCGACAAAGGCAGCGGTCCCCAGCCCAGCACAGAAGTTTTCGATGTTGATGCTGAGGACCATCAGAGGGTAGTTTTGCCCAACCTGGGCCAGCACAAAATAAGCCAGGTTGCTAACGGCCTGAAGAATACCAAAGACCCAGAGGGAGCGGTTGATGCCGATACGGCTCAACAGTGCGCCTCCAACCAGCGTGCCGACAATGGTTGCAAACAATCCCATACCGCCCCGGATTGCACCAATGTCGGTTTGAGTGAAATTCATTGACAGCAGAAAGGGCGTCACCATGTTGTTGACCAGGGCATCACCGAGCTTATACAGCACGATAAAAACCAGGATGAGAACGCCCCGGCGGGTGCCAGATCTCTGGAAGAACTCTTCGAACGGCATGACGACTGCTTCTGCCAAAGTGGCGGGGGGGCGATTGACGGTGACAGGTTCGGGGGCGAAGACGGAGAATGCGATCGCAAGCCCCATCAGCCCAGCCATTACCAGGTAAACCAGCGGCCAGGAAATGCGATCGGCCAGAATCAGGGCTGCCGAACCTGTTGCTAGCAAAGCAATGCGGTAGCCTAGTACGGCCACTGCTGCCCCTGCCCCCATCTCCCGTTTTTCCAGCACATCGGTGCGGTAGGCATCAAAGGCAATGTCCTGACTGGCACTGAGAAAGGCAATAATCAGCGCATTGACCGCCACCATAGTCAGCGCCTGCTGAGGATTTTGCAGTGCCATGGCCCCAATCGCCAGCACTAGCCCCAGTTGGGTAACTACCAGCCAACCTCGCCGTCGTCCCAAAAAAGGCGGCACGTAGCGATCGAGCAGTGGCGACCAGAGAAACTTGAGCGAGTAAGGTAGCGCTACCAGCGTAAACCAGCCAATGGTGCCTAGATCCACCCCAGCGGTAGTCATCCAAGCCTGTAAAGTCTGGCTGGTGAGAAACAGCGGCAGACCGGAAGCAAAGCCCAGGCACAGCAGAGCCAGCATCTTGCGGCTCTCAAAAACCTTGAAGAACGATGGGGTGGCTTTCAAAGAGGAAGCTGGCTCCTTACGCCGAGACAGTTTCTGGAGTATAAAACGTGAGATGACTAGTGCCGTAGCGTTTTTCCCGAATTAGGCTCAGGCCCGGCACCTCAACTGCCTGCCAGCTGTCGGGGTTGTGCTCTACAGCCACCTCGCCTGTAGAAGCTAACAGCCCAAACCGAACAATTCCGGTCAAAACAGGCATGTAGAGTTCGCTGTCGTAGGGTGGATCGAAATAAATCCGGTCAAAAGGCTGGTTTCTCAGCCGATCCATCTGCTGTAAAACATTGCCGCGAATGACGTGAAACTTTTGCTCGGGCTGGCTCACCCGCTCCCAGTTTTCCCAGATAATCCGACAGGCCGAGGCCGACAGCTCAATGCCAACCACTTCAGCTGCCCCCCGACACAGCGCCTCTGCCCCCAGCGCCCCACTGCCCGCGCACACATCGAGCCAGCGGCAGCCCGCAATGCTGCCCTGCCAGATGTTAAATAGAGCCTGCCGCACTTTTGATGGCGTGGGCCGAGTATTCTGCCCTGGCAGAGTCTTAATCGTGCGGTTGCCATAAATTCGAAGCGACATCCCGTACAGACGCAATTCATCGCGTTTATAAACAGCATAAACAGGCCCTGAAATCTTCTCGTTGAGACGCAAATAATCGCGTCTAGATCCTGTGAAAATACGCCAGGGCTCCCAATCATAATTTTTAGTGCTGATCCTAACGGCTTAGGGCCAGTTCTCTAGCCTTTACCAGGGCCACAAAGTTATCTAGCATTGTGAGCCCGGCAGGGGCGGATTTTTCAGGGTGGTACTGCATGGCCGTCAGGTTGTCGCGTGCGATCGCAGCCGTCACCGTCTGGCTGCCGTGGGTCACCGTTGCCGCCACCACTGTAGGATCCGTGGGGTCAGCGTAGAAGGAGTGGACAAAGTACACCCAGTCGCCGTTTTCAATGCCCTGCCAAATGGGGGCATGGGGTTGGGTCAGGGTGAGCTGGTTCCAGCCCATGTGGGGAATGGTGATGCCAGGTTCAGGCTGAAATCGCCGGATGTGCCCCGGCAAAATGCCTAGCCCCGCTTCCCGGCCTTCCTCGCTGGCCTCAAACAAAAGCTGCAGGCCGAGACAGATGCCCAGAAAGGGTTTGCCGCTGGCGATGATGTCCTTAATGGGTTGAACCAGGTCGCGCGATCGCAGGTGCTGCATCGCCGGATCAAAGGCCCCGTCGCCTGGCAGTACTACCCCATCAGCTTTTTCCAAATCGGCAACGACATCAGTAATTTGAGGCGTGGCTCCCGAGTTGGCGAGGCCTTTGCAGGCTGAATGCAGGTTGCCCATGTCGTAGTCAATGACGGCAATCAAGGTCATAGCAGCCTCCCCAGCAAACGGCAATACTTCCCTATCCTACCTGTCGGCCCGCAGTTCCGCCTAAAGGCTCACGCCGCCTCTCTAAATTTCACGCTAAAGTTGGCAGGGCAGTCAGGATGACGTCTCTACCAGCTTGGTTTCTATATTGCTGACCACAGCCTAGCGTCATGTCCACTATCCTCATCACCTCTTTTGCTCCCTGGAAGGCCTATCAGCGGTCAAACGCCTCCGACGATCTGCTGGCCAGCCTGCAGCAGCGTCAGGAACTACCAGACAACGCCATTTTGATGCGGCAGGTGCCGGTCAATTTTCACCTTGCCCCCTGCCATATCATTGCCAAGCTGGTCGAGTTACGTCCGGCCGTTGTGGTCTGCTGCGGTATGGCAGAGAAGCGCCAGCGTTTGAGCCTGGAACTAAATGGCTGCTGCGAGGAAAAAGTCCTCAAAACCGCTTTGAACCTATCCGATCTGATGGCAGGCACTCGGCTGACTGAGATTAGCCACTGCGCTGGAACCTACGTCTGTAACCATCTCTATTTCAAGGTGCTGGAGTTTATTCAGCAAACGCGCTGCTCAACCCAGGCCCTTTTTATTCATGTGCCCCCGCTAAATCTGCTTAACCAGGAATTTATTGCCGCAGACTTTACGCTGATCCTGCGGCGGCTGAGTTTGGCAGCGGCGACCTCACCTCTGCAGCAGGTGGCTTAATTTAAGATAGGGCAGCCTTTTTTCCTGGGGGCCTCTTAAGTGCGCCCATAGTTAGACTCATGAAGCCTTATCACTCCGTTCCTATCCAAGACTGCGGTGAACCCCTAGTGCCGCTGCCGCCCGATCAATTTGACCTGGCAAGCCCTCATTTCTACCAATCTTTAGGGGCACCCTATGCCGACAAGTCTCCCTTCTACCTGCGTCAGGGAGTGTTGGCTGCCCTGATTCAGGCCCAAGCTGCCCTAACGGTGGAGTGTCCTGGCTGGCGCATTCGGGTGTTTGACGCGTTTCGGCCCGTGGCGGTACAGCAGTTTATGGTGGACTATACTTTCCACGAACTAACTCAAATTCAAGGGCTTGACGAGGCCGACCTGCCGAATGACCAGCGGCAGGTGTTGATGGAGCAGGTTTATCAGTTTTGGGCTCCGCCGAGTCTAGATCCGGCCATGCCGCCCCCTCACAGTACTGGGGCCGCAGTAGATGTTACCCTGGTCGACCCCCACGGCAGCGAAATAGATATGGGGTCGCCCATTGATGAAATTTCGGCCCGCTCCTTTCCTGACCACTTCGCAGGTAGCGACGATCCTTCCGAGCAGCAATGGCATTGCAACCGCAGCCTGCTTAACCAAGTTATGACCGCTGCCGGATTTCGCCGTCATCCCCAGGAGTGGTGGCACTTTTCTTTGGGCGACCAGCTCTGGGCCTGGTTGAGGTCTCAGGAAAATGGACACCCTGGGGAGATTGCCCGCTACGGTCGAGCCCCAGAGACTCCTACGGCATCTCCTGAAAAATCGGCAGCTCAGTCTCTAGCATCAGACAGTTCTGTCCGTCCTTAGCCCGCAGCTGGTACTGCACCTTGTCCATCAGGCGGTTTAGGATCAGCCAGCCATAGCCGCCCTCCTGAAAGGTTTCGGGGGCGGGAGCCAGGTAGGTAGCAGTGTCGTAGCCCTGCCCTGAGTCCCAAATTTCCAGCGTCACACAGCGCTGATCAAGCGTTAACCGCAGAATGACGGGCATCTCAGGATTGTCTTTATGGGCATGGCGGACCACGTTGGAGTAGGCCTCGACCAGGGCCAGACGCAGGCGGGTGGACAGCTGCGGCCAGGTTTCTAGATCCTTGAGCTCTGCTGCTAAAGACTCCAGCAGCCAGCTCTCGACTACGGACAAAAATTTCAGGTCACTAGGAATTTTTAGCTCAGTCCTCATCTGGCAGCACCTCCAGCGATAGGGCTGTCTGATCGTCTTCCTGCTGATTGCTTAGCTTTTGAATAGCGTCTAAGAGCTTATCAAGGTCGAGGGGGGGAGGCTGCTGCTGTAGCAGAGCCCACAGTCCGGCCTGCTGCAGCATGGCCATGCTGCCGGCGGTTCCTTGTTCTGTGGTGACCTCGGTGAGCCCGTCACTAGCCAGCAGCAGCGTATCGCCGGGCGAGAGACTGAGTTCGCCTGCCTTGGCCTGCCAGACTGGCAAGATGCCCAGAGGCACGCCTCGGGTCTCTAAATACTGGGGTTTATCCGTTGCCGGCGACCAGACTAGGGGGTAAATGTGACCCGCATTGGCATAGGTGACATGGCGGGTTGTAGGAGAGTAGCGCACCAGGACCAGCGTGATGAAGCAGTTGTTGCTCACCAAATCGTCTGACAAGCTCGAATTCAAGCTGCGCATGATGGCGTCGGGGGCAGGAGAGGTCTCTTGGGAAAGTTCTCGCCGCAGCACGGAGATAGCGCTGGCCATAAACAGCGCGGCGGGGACACCCTTGCCTGAAACATCTCCAACCGCCAGCCACACATCTCCCTGAGGGTGAACAAAGACCTCAAAAAAGTCACCGCCGACTTCGTTGGCGGGCAAGCACCGAGCCTGAACTTTGATGCCGGGGACCCTTGGCCAGCTCTGGCGCAGCAGGTTCATTTGAATCTGGCGGGCGACCTCTAGCTCCGTCCGCATCTGCCGAGTGCGTTCTTGGATCTGCTGATAGAGGTGGGCTTGGGCAATGGCTAGAGCAACCTGATCGGCGACGCTGCGAATTAGATCGAGGGTTTCCTCAGACCAGTTGGAAGATCGAACTTGGTACAGGGAGGTAACAGCCAGGCACCGCTGCTGACAGATTAGAGGCAGGGTCAATACGGTGATGGGCTGGTGGGAATTGCTAATGGTGGTCAGGGTGGCTTCGGTCTCACACCCGATTTGGCTCTCTTGCTTGAGATGGTGGCTGTACAGCATTGACCAGAGAGGATCCTGGGCGGGTTCGCCATGACCGTCGGCTGTTGGGGGTGGGGCCGGATACTGAAAAATCGGGCTGGTAGCCTTGAGACTAGTTTCAGCCTTGGGGCATCCGGTTTCCTGAGGCCGCAGGATGACATAGTCGGCTTCAAACCGCGTTCCTAGAGTATTGACCACCGTTTGCAGCATGCTGCGATAGTCCAAGGATTCTCGGACTGCGCTCATGACCTCGTTGATTAAAGACTCTTTCCGGAGGGCAAGGGTGAGTGCGCGGGTGCGCTGCTTGACTAGCCGGTAGGTTTCGGCAGCCTGCACCACTACATTTTTCAGCGCCTCGGGATTCCAGGGCTTGGTGATGTACTTAAAAACTTTGCCTGAGTTAATAGCTTCTACCAGGTCTTCGACATCGGTGTAGCCTGTCAACACAATGCGGATGGTGTCGGGAAACCGCTGTACCGTGCGGCTAAGAAACTCGGTGCCGTTCATCCTGGGCATGCGCTGGTCGGAGATGATGATGGCCATTTCTCCGATTTGCTCCAGGATGGCGAGGGCTTCAACGCCGCTGGTCGCTTTGAATACCTGAAATTCTCGGCGAAAGGTGCGGTAGAGCAGATCTAGGTTGTCTGGCTCGTCGTCTACCACCATTAGCT
>JACVRP010000348.1 GCA_014534385.1 Cyanobacteria bacterium Co-bin13 | reverse complement strand
CGTCAAAGGCTTGCCCCACCTGCTCGGCGGCTGTCTGAAAGATGTCCTCTGCTTTTAAGCTCTGGCGGATCTTTTGAGTAATGGTTTTGAGCAGTGCGGCCTGCTCTAGCTGCTTTTGCAGGGCGTGGACTGCCTGCTGGCGCTCCAGTTCGCCGCCAACCCATTGAGCCATCAGCTTGAGAATCTGCCGATCAACGGCCCGAAAGGGCCGGTCGGCCGGGTGATGGCTGCAAAAACACAGAACTCCGTAGGTTTCACCCGACACTTTGATCCGCATGCCGATGTAGCGCTCCATGCCAAAACTGGCAAAGCCGGGATGTAAGCACCAGGCAGATTGGCTGGAGGCCTCAACACAGATTGGGGCTTCTGACTTTAGAGCTTCTAGGCAGTAGGTTTTGCGAACATCGAAGATGTCTCCTGGCGCAATTGAACCGTCTGGGGTGTGGGCATTGACAATTTCATAGCGGTTACCCTGAACCTGCGCCAGCATCCCGTGGTCTAGATTAAAGTGCCGGCACCCCATCGCCAAAACCCTTTGAAACCGCTCGCTAAAGCTGAGTTGGCAGTCGGCTGTGATGTCGTAAAGCGCCCGAATTGCGGCTTCGCTCTCGCGCAGCTCTGTATTTAACTGTTTTAGTTCGGCTGGGCTGGGCTGGGCCAGAAGCTGCGGCAGCAGCGGCATGAGGATACAGTAAAACAGCGTTAGGGGAATGGAGTAGCCTGCGATCGCAAGCAGCGCATCAGTCGTGACGTGCAGCCCGACCAGCCCAGTTAGCCCCAGGTAACAGTGGCCGTTAGGGGCAAAGGGGCCAGTGCCAAAAAACACTTCTAGGAAACTGAGCATAGGCTGGCTGTACAAGGGGAGCGGGTGAGATCTTCAGGACTGATGAAATCTGAGAAATTTAGAACTCTCATCCCCAGTATTCCCAGGTCAGATTTTTGTCTGCAGCCGTTTTTGCCCGCTCCCCCCAGCAAAACTTTATCTCCTCAATTTCTTTGCAAAGTTGCCGGAATCGCACGTCATAGAATGCTAAGAAAAACATAGGTGCCCATCCGGGCGCAGTAGGTACACGTTATATACCAACGCTACACATCAATCTATGTATAAAACCGGCACCCTATTAAAGCCCTGGGGCGTTTTGCTGACAGCAGCCTGTTTGTGGGGCAGTGCTCCTAGTGCCTGGGCAGCGCCTGAATCCACCCTTGAGCCTTCCTCCGCAGCCGAGGTGGCTGAAACTCCCGCTGCCGACGCCAATCCTGCCGAAGCCGCACCACCATCCTCGGCTGCGGATGTTTCTGCTGTTCGCAGTCTCCCACCGGCGATGCCGAGGGCCGTTACCCCAGTGCCGGTGCCCCCCCTGCCAGAGGTCATTCCAGAGGCCATTTCTCCCGATCCAGCTGGGCTGGTGGGTCTTTACCCCACCGAGGAAACTGATCTGGGGGTAGGCCACCTAAGACCCAGACAGGCCGCTTCTCTTCAAGGCGGCAGCTGGCCCCATAGCCCCACTGCCAATGCCAGCTGGCTGCGCGGGGTGACTTTGCCCATCTACGCAGCCCCTGAAGGAGAGCCCTGGGGCTGGTTTATCAATGGCTGGCTGGTGATGGATCAGACAGATCCTCTGGCAGTTGGTAGAGACGCCGCCTTTTCCATGCTGCACACCTACTCTGGTCTGTACACGTTTCCGGTGATGGAGATTCGCCCAGACGGCTGGTTTCGCTTTCAGTACACTCCGGCAGGGACGGCCTGGGCCCATGTTTCCCATCTCAACCTGGGTTCGGTGGAGCTGACCGTAGAAACCTGGGAAGATCGGTTTTTAGCGGCGGGCTGGATTGAGTTTCGCAGGCACGGTGCCTCCCAAGCGCTAATGCTGCAGCCTGGCAGCGAACAGAGCTTGCAGGCGCTGATCGCCCCTAACAGCCGGATTGAGCCCCTAGAGTTTGAGGGAGACTGGGCACGGGTGCGGGTTATCCAGCCGGTAGATGCCTGCGCTGCGCTGCCGGGGGCAGGCACCCGTGAGGGGTGGATCCGCTGGCGTACGGGCGAGCAGGATCCGCTGGTGTGGTTTCCGCCGGAAGGCTGCTGATACCGCGCTAATTAGATATAGCTGTCGCCACATAGCTTAGGGCATCCGATTCTTTGGGGATGTGGGGGCTGCGCCCTCAGCCAGGGGTTCCACCCCTGCACCCCGTCCTAACACCAGTGGCTATCGCTATAGCTTAAACCGAACCAGCCTGCCGGGTTTTTGATCTGGCAGGTGCTTTCCCGTGCATGGAAAGAATTCGCTGGGAAGCTGCCGAAAACATCGTTCCCAAATTGGCTTTTTTACGGTAGGGAATACAAACTGCTGCCGCTGTAGTTAGCTCTAGCCCAAACGCAGGTCGTCGTGGGCTACAGTCCCCCCAACAAGCACGGCATATGTTTTTATCAGCAGACACGCTTCCCCAGGACCGGCAGCAATGCAACCGCGCAATCAAGAGAGTGGGTGTGCTTTACTGGCAGCGGTTGTGCCAGGTCGGTATTCCCAGAGGCGATGCTCGTAAAATTGCAGCTGCGATCGCAAAGTTTGACGTTGCTCGACGACCTCCTGCCCCCGAGCAGGCTCAGCTAATTGAGCGCTACAGCTCGCTCGTTTGTCGAGCCCAGCTATGGCGGCGCGATCTGCTTCAGTGGCACGCCCAGGTGCAGATCTCTAAACAAGGCTCTTGAGGGGCTCCTCTATAGGAGCTACAGCCACCGGATCTAGCCGGGCTCGGTCCAAGATTGCGCCTTCTAGCCGAGCCCCAGTCAAATTGGCCTCAACCAGAACTGCCCGAGTCAGGTCGGCGTAGCGCAAATCAGCCCCGCTCAGGTTGGCCCCCGTCAGGTCGGCGTAGCTTAAATTTGCCCTTTGCAGGTCGGCTCTTGCCAGCCCAGTTTCCTTCAGGCTCGCCAGCCGCAAGTCGGCCTCGCGCAGGCAAGCATTTGACAGATCGGCTCGCTCCAGGTGAGCCCTGATTAAAATGCTCCGCTCTAGATTCACCCGGCTCAGGTCAGCCTCCGACAGGTTAGCTCGCCACAGGTTAGCGCCTGCAAGGTTGCTACCAGCAAGCACAGCCTGATGCAGATGGGCACAGGTCAGATCGGCATAGCACAGCTGTACCTCGGGCAGCTGCAGCCCCGGCATCCACGCCTCCCGAAAATCTAGGTGGCTAAAATCTCGGCAGCCTGCCGAATACATGTCCAAAAGCTGCATCATGATCTATTGCGCCTGTGGAAAATTCCATTGACTTTAATAATTGACAACCTCGCTGCTGGCTATAACCCTCTCCGGAAGATTGTAAACTTATGTAAACTAATGTAACAAGTTCTAATTGATCCTGCAAGGCGTCCAATTTGAGTCAACAGCGGTTTTTAGTAGATACAGCGATAGCCACTGAAATTAGAACGGGGTGCAGCGGTGGAGCCAGCTGGGGTAAAGCCCCTCCACCTCCAAAAATTAGACGTCCTAAGCAATGTGGCGACAGCTACATAAAAAAGACCTCCCCAACGAGGAGGCCCTTTGACCTTGAAAAAGACGGCAATACTCACTGCAGTGTCCGGGCAGTCCTCAGCGGGCTGTCCCCACGGACACGTTTTTCTAGTTGGCTGACCGCTTTTGCAGGACAGCCAGCATTTGCTCTCGCACAGCAGCGGCCCAGATGTCGAAATCAGGACGGCAGGCAATGGCACTTTGATCAAGCTGAGCCTGCTTTTGGGGTAATTTGCCTTTGTAAGTAGACTGCTCAGTCGAACTTGCCATAGGTTTATGCCCTCGCTAGAAGAAACTCCCTCAACCTTTGGTCTAACAAATGCAAAAGAGACTGTCAGTCTTACTTAAGACAATGGATGCTGTTTTTGCATGGACTTTGCAGAAAAGGCGCATATGAGCCTGCCCAAGCCCACGAGCCTCTAAAATTCTTCTTGAGAAATTCTTTTTGAGCGCCTGTAATTCCTGCTACAGGTCAGCCTAATGATTTTGGGTTGCTAGCAGCGCTTGCCTAGCAGCACTGCCGGACGACGTCCAAAAACTGGAATAAAACGGGTGACTGATTCTGCTTATGCCATGCTACGGCAATTTCAATCTGAGGAGTTGATTCAGCGATCGCCCGATAAACGACTCCAGCGCTGTGGCGCGTTTGGGCACCAGATGCAACGAGGGAAATGCCAGCACCCGCTTCTACAAAGCTGACGACGACTTCGGGAGGGGTTGCTTCTTGCACTACCTTTGGCTGAAACCCTGCCTGTTCACACAGTCGCATAATCTGGTGATAGAAATCGGGTTTCACCTGCTCTGGACACAGCACAAACGGTTCATTGGCAAGGAGGTGGAGCGGAATTGTTGGCAGTGCAGCGAGGGCATGTCCCTCTGGCAACACGGCGATTAACTGTTCT
>JACVRP010000434.1 GCA_014534385.1 Cyanobacteria bacterium Co-bin13 | reverse complement strand
TTGGCAACGAGATGTACGTCATCAACGGCGACATCGAAAAGCAGCAGCGCCGCCCCCGCTACCACCAGGTCGTGCTGGCTAAAAACACCCAGGGCTACAAAAACCTGGTCAAGCTGACCACCCTCTCTCACCTCAAAGGCGTGCAGGGCAAAGGCATCTTCTCGCGCCCCTGCATTAATAAAGATCTATTAGAGCAGTACCACGAGGGGCTGATCGTCACCAGTGCCTGCCTGGGCGGTGAAGTGCCCCAGGCCATTCTGCAAAACCGGCCTGATGTGGCCCGCAAAGTCGCCCAGTGGTACAAAGACCTCTTCGGCGACGACTATTACCTAGAGATCCAAGATCACGGCTCGCCCGAAGATCGGGTGGTGAATATTGAGGTCGTGAAGATCGCCCGCGAACTCGATATCAAAATCATCTGCACCAACGACTCCCACTACATCTCCTGCAACGACGTCGAGGCCCACGATGCGCTGCTCTGTATTCAAACCGGCAAGCTGATCACCGAAGACAAGCGCCTACGCTACAGCGGCACCGAATACCTCAAGTCTGCCGATGAAATGCGGCAGCTGTTCCGCGATCACCTGCCCGACGAGGTAATTGAAGAGTCGATTCAGACCACCTTAGAAGTCGCCGCAAAAGTCGAAGACTACGAAGGTCTTCTAGGCCAGCCCCGCATTCCCGATTTCCCTATTCCCGAAGGACATACCAGCGCCACCTACATGGCCGAGGTAGCCCGCGACGGGCTGGTCAAGCGCTTCAAGGTCACTCAGTACGACGAGATCTCCCAGGAGTACCGAGATCGGCTCGAATACGAAATTGAGATGATGATCCAGATGGGGTTCCCCACCTACTTTTTGGTGGTGTGGGACTACATCCGCTTTGCTCGGGAGAAGAACATTCCAGTGGGGCCAGGGCGGGGCTCGGCAGCGGGCTCTCTGGTAGCCTACGCGATGGGCATTACCAATATCGACCCGGTACACCACGGCCTGCTGTTCGAGCGCTTCTTGAACCCCGAACGCAGGTCCATGCCCGACATTGACACCGACTTCTGCATTGATCGGCGGGACGAGGTGATTCAGTACGTCACCGAGAAATATGGGCGCGAGCGGGTAGCGCAAATCATCACCTACAACCGCATGACCTCCCGCGCGGTGCTCAAAGACGTGGCGCGGGTGCTCGACATTCCCTACGGCGAGTCCGATTCGATGACCAAGCGCATTCCTGTGGTGCGCGGCAAACCGGCCAAGCTGAAGATGATGATTTCAGACGACACGCCGGACTCAGAATTTAAAGCCAGGTACGACGAGGGTGGTGTGGTGCCGGGGACGCAGGTCACCTATCGCCGCTGGATCGACATGGCCATGCGGATTGAGGGCACCAACAAGAGCGTTGGCATTCACGCGGCAGGCGTGGTGATCTCGGCTCAGCCGCTCGATGAGATTGTGCCGCTGCAGCTTAACAAAGACAGCGACGGCGTTGTCACCCAGTACTCGATGGAAGAGATCGAGGCGATGGGCCTGCTGAAGATGGACTTTTTGGGCCTGAAAAACCTGACCATGATCCAAAAAGCGGTGGATCTGATCGAGGTCGGCAAGGGCGAAACCATCGACCTCGACAACCTGCCGATGGACGATCCGGCCACCTACAAGCTGCTAGAGCGGGGCGATCTGGGCGGCATCTTCCAGCTGGAGTCGTCGGGAATGCGGCAGATCGTGCGCGACCTCAAGCCCTCCGGCCTAGAAGACATCTCCTCGGTGTTGGCCCTCTACCGACCGGGACCGCTCGATGCCGGGCTCATTCCCAAGTTCATTAACCGCAAGCACGGTCAGGAAAAGATTGACTACGCTGACGATATTCTCAAGCCCATCTTGAACGAGACCTACGGCATCATGGTCTACCAGGAGCAGATCATGAAGATCGCTCAGGATATGGGCGGCTACTCCCTGGGCCAGGCCGATCTGCTGCGGCGAGCCATGGGTAAAAAGAAAATGTCGGAAATGCTCAAGCACCAGGAGAACTTTGTCAGCGGTGCAGTGGGCAAAGGCGTGCCCAAAAAGGTCGCCGAAGAACTCTGGGACCAGATGGTGAAGTTTGCCGAGTACTGCTTCAACAAGTCCCACTCCACTGCCTACGGCTTTGTCACTTTCCAGACCGCCTACCTCAAGGCCAACTACCCGGTTGAGTACATGGCGGCGCTGCTGACGGCCAACAGCGGCGATCAGGACAAGGTGCAGATGCACATTGCCAACTGCATCAACATGGGCATTGAGGTGCTGCCGCCTGACGTGAACCGTTCTGGCGTGGACTTTACGCCTGAGGGCTCCAACATTCTCTTTGGCCTGTCGGCAGTTCGCAATGTGGGCCTAGGGGCGATTGAATGCATTATTAAAGAGCGAGAAGCGGAGGGGCCGTTTAAGTCGCTGGCGGAATTGTGCGATCGCATCGACCTCCATTCTGTCAACCGCCGCGCCCTAGAAGCGCTGATCCTCAGCGGTGCCCTCGATGCCTTTAACCCCAACCGCAACCAGCTGATGCAGGATCTGGAGCTGGTGGTCGATTGGGCGCAGAGTCGGGCCAAAGATCGGGCCATCGGCCAGGGCAACCTGTTCGACATGATGATGGGCGGCAGTGCGAATGAACCTGCTCCCCAAGCAGGCTACGAAACGGCTCCCAGAGCGCCCCAGGTGCCCGACTTTGACCCGCAGGAAAAGCTGCGCCAGGAAAAAGAGCTGCTGGGCTTCTATATCTCCGACCACCCGCTTAAGTCGGTGCAGAAATCGGCGCGGGTGCTGGCCCCGATTAGCCTGGGAGAACTGCACGAACAGCCCGACAACGTCACCATCAGCGCCATTGTCATGCTCACCAGCGTTAAGCCAGTGGTGACCAAGAAAGGCGATCGCATGGCCATCATCCAGCTCGAAGACCTAACCGGTCAGGCCGAGGGCGTCGTCTTTCCCAAATCCTTTGAACGCATCGGGCAGCATATCATTGCCGATGCCCGCCTCATGGTTTGGGGCAAGGTAGACAGGCGCGATGACCGCTCCCAGTTCATTGTGGATGATGCTGAACCCGTCGAAGCGGTGCGTTTGGTGATGGTGGAGCTAGAGCCGACCCTGGCAGGCAGTATTGAGCAGCAGCACCGCCTGCGCAACGTGATTCGCAACAATCAGGGCGATGATCCGATGTATGCCAGGGTGCCGGTGATTGCGGTGATCACCGCTAACAATCGACGGCAGCTGGTCAGACTGGGTGCCCAGTTCCGCGTCAAAGACCCTGAAGTCGCTGTTAGGGAACTAATGAGGGCTGATTTTAAGGCTACCGCCACGCCCCTGATCAGCGCTTAGGAGAATCTCTGATAGGGGCGAGGTTCTC
>JACVRP010000012.1 GCA_014534385.1 Cyanobacteria bacterium Co-bin13 | reverse complement strand
GTGATCTCGGCTGCTGACAGGTAACGCAAGGACAGTCACAGCGTTCTCCTGAACGATCTGTGCTTAGTGTGTGGGAAGGACTCGATTTTGGGATCAGACTAGAGATCTGAGTTCCCTCCAGACAAAGGAGGAGGCGTTGCTCCAACCAAAGGTGGAAAATTTCTCCAACTTTAGTTGGGTTTTTTCTAGAGCTTGGCAAGACCTCGTCGCAGAGCAAGAATTGCGGCCTGGGTGCGATCGCTCACCCCAAGCTTGCCCAAAATGCTGTTGACATGAGTCTTGACGGTGCTTTCAGCGATATTTAAGGTTTGGCCGATCTCTAAATTATTTCTGCCCTTGGCGATAAGCTGCAGCACCTCGCGTTCGCGACCGCTCAATTGGGGCAGCTCCATGCGTTCTGCCAGTTTCTCTCCCACCTGGGACGACAGATGCCTGCGTCCTTGGCAGACCTGCCGGATGGCCTCGATAATTTCTTCGCAGGGTGTGTCCTTCAGCAGGTAAGATTTTGCGCCTGCCCGCAGTCCTTGATAAATGTCTTCGTCGCCGTCGTAGGTGGTGAGCAGAATAATGCAGGCAGCGGGAAACTCAGAGCGAATGGCAGTGGTCGCCTCAACGCCGTTGAGCAGAGGCATTCGCAGGTCTAGGAGCGCAATATCCGGCTGATGCTGGCGAAACAGATCGGCTGCCTCCTGACCATTACTGGCCTGGGCGATGACCGTCATATCTTCTTCGCTGTCTAGAATCAGGGCAAGCCCCTGACGCACCACGGGATGGTCGTCGGCTAAGAGGAGACGAATGGGATTGGGCGAGGGCAGGGCTGCAGACATGGGGGGTGCAGGCTATACGGAGGATCAGCAAAGGGTTAGCGGAGCGGTAGGGTGGCTGCGATCGCAGTTCCAGCTCCAGCTTGGGTATCAATGGTTAGCTGAGCGCCAATTTGCTCTGCCCGCTGCCGCATACTCACTAAGCCAAACCCACTGCTGCGCTGCTGCGGATCAAATCCTTTGCCATCATCTTGAATCCGCAGTTGAATCACCTCAGCCGCAAATTTAAGCTGGACTTGAATGGTTTGAGCCTGGGCATGCCGCAACGCATTGGTTAACGCTTCTTGCGCAATCCGCAGTAGGTTCATCCCCACTTCTGACTGTAGGCCGTGGGGCGTTCCCTCTACCTTAACGGTTGCTTGAATGGGCGTACCTGTCGTGAGTTGCTCTGTGATGCGGGTTAGAGTTTCTGCAATAAAGCAATAGTCAGCGCTTTCCTGACACAGCGACCATACTGACAGCCGAGCCTCTGCCAAGCCTTCTTTGGCCAGGGTCTGAGCCCGAGTGATGCAGGCTTGGGCTTGGTCTGGTTTGCTAGCAAAGAATCGATTGGCGGCCTGCAGCTGCATCAGCACGCCCATAAAGGATTGCGCCATCGAATCATGGATTTCGCTGGCCATGCGGTTGCGTTCTTCTAGCACGCCTGCCTGTTTGGCTTCTTCGGCCAGCTTAGACATTTGCAGGGCTAGGGTGGCATGTTGGGTGAGCGCCCAACACTGCTCCAGCTTGGAGCTGTTTTCCGGCTGATGGGCTGTAAAGCACAGTCCCAAGAAGCCTAGCGCCTGTTCACCGATCAGCAACGGAATGGCGGCAATGACTTTGTGCCCGCACTGGTTGTGCCAGCGTTGAGACATGGGCCAGTGTTCGGGGGGGGGATTGTCATTGTCGATCCAGATAATTTTTCGCTCTTGGCTCATGACATGCCAGGCAGCGGTAGTGTCTGCAGGGACTGGCATTCGCCAAAGTTCAGCTCGGGGGTCGGTGGCAATGTCAATGGCCTCACCCTGTAACAGCAGTGCCGTCATCTGTAAGGTGTGTGAGGGCGGATCATAGACAAATACCCCCGCACCTACTGCACCGCTGGCCTGGATAGACTCTTGCAAGACAGCAATCAGGAACGATTGCAGGTTGTTGGCTGTCGTGAGGTGTCCGACAGAGCGACGCAGCGCATTATTGGCCTTGGCCAGCTCCGCAACCCGTTCTTGTTCCGCCCGCAGTAAGGCATCCTGCATCTGCCTCAACTCAGTGACATCGCAATCGGCTCCGCGATAGCCCGATAGCTTGCCCTCCGGGTCAAACATGGGCGTTCCGCTGGTCTCAAAAACTACCTGACGCCCGTCTTTCGTCAAATTGCGATTTTCTAGCCGGCTAAAGGTTACCTGCTCGGCGGCGATGCTGGAGAATGCTTCTGATACCCGCTTTGCTTCGTCGGGGGGCATGAAGGCAAACGGAGATTTGCCCAGCATTTCCTCAGGCTGGTAGCCCAAGATCTTGGACACTTTTTCATCCACAAAGCTGTAGATGCCGTTGGCATCAACTTCCCAGGCCCAGTCGCTCATGGTGTTAATCAGGTCTTGCAGTCGCCGTTCACTTTGCTGCAGCTGGGTATTGACTTGTTCAAGCTCGGTAGCGCGGTCTTGGGCTGCTTTTTCTTGTTCGCGGGCGATCGCAGCCTGTTTTGCTGCTTCTGCTAACCGGGTCAGCTCCAGGGCTAGCGCCATTTGATTGGCGAGGGCTTGAATTAACTCGGTCTGTCCTGGGGTTAGTGTTGTGCGATCGCAAAAAGCAATTCCCAAAAAACCAACCGGCTGGTCGCCTGCCACCAAAGCTTGACCCGCATGGGCAACATGCCCCCTTTTGTGATGCCAGGCAATGGTATCTGGCCAGGTGTATTCATCTGGCTCATCGGCGGCTTGCCAGATTAGGTTGCGCTGCTTTGTTAACAGCTGAAAAGCAGGCGTGACGTCGGCAGAAAACCCTTTGCAAAAGCTGATTGGATCGTCAGGATGCCCGTTAGGATAAAGCGTGCCATCGCAGACACAGCCAATCTGCCGCAGCTGGTGGGTACTGCTCTCATAGCGAAACAGGTGAGTAGCACAGGCCCCGGCCTGCCGCGCAATCTCCCGCAGAGTGGCCTGCAAAAAGCCCTGAATATCTTGAGTGGCGGCCAGACTCGCCAGGGTTTCCCGCAAAGCAATATTTGCTTTTGCCAGCTCAGCCGCCCGTTCTTGCTCTGCCTGAATGCGCTCTGAAACCAGGCGATCAATGAGTTGTTTGCGGTGGAGAGAGGCCCCAATTGCGCCTGCTCCAGAGGCCAACACATCAATTTCGTGAGCTGTCCATTGACGGTAATTGATGCAGTCGTCAAAGCCAACACACCCAACGTACTCACCTTCAATGAAGATGGGAACTGCCCCTGTTGATTTCACCCCAATGTCTCCCTGCTGGGTGCGTGCCGGTTCAGGAAAATACTCTAGGGTGTGCCACACAGATTGGCCTGCATGAAGCTCGTCTATCAAAACGCTGTAATCGTCGTTGTACATCACGCAGGTAGAGGGGTCTTCGATCTGCCTGGGTACGCTTGGAGCTGCCCATTCCTGAATGACGTGATGCTGCAGCCGCCCGCTGTCGGCTTCTACCTTCTCCTGCATTAGCGTTACTCGGCTGATCCTGGCTGCTTCCCCAATTCCTTGAAGTGCCTGAGCGATCGCAGCTTCGACCTCAGAATTCTCCAAGAGATCCTTAGTGACTTCCGCAACAACCGAGAGCAGGCGATCACGCTGCTGTAATTCTTCATTTGCCTGGGCTAATGCGGCTGTTTGCACCTGTTCAGCGAACAACAAAGCTTGCTGAGTGCGCTCTCGTTGAATCGCACTGCCAAGACAATCGGCAGCAATTTGCAGTACAGATAGTTCCGCCGGACTGCGCCTTTTTGCTTGGCGGCAGTCGTCTAGCCCAAGTACTCCCCACCATTTGCCTTCAACATAAACCGGAACGATTTGTGTCGATTTCACCCCGATTGCGGCCTGTGAGCTGCGAAACGGCTCCGGAGCTTCTTCTAGCAAATAGCTCAGTGAGTGACCCTGTTGCAGCTGCTCAAAAAGCTCTGGAATCTCTCTATAGTTACCCTGGGCTGCCTCCAAATCAGAAAACTGGGGAACCGTCCCAGGAGAATTCCACTCATACAAAACCCGCCAGTGAAGAAATGAGCCCTCTGAAGGCGGATTGAAATTCTCGATGACATTAATGCGATCGCTGCCCAACGCTTCGCCAATAATCCTTAGGGCTGTGCTGACGGCTTCATCGAAATGGGCAATCGAGAGTAGGGTATTGGCTGCGATCGCAGTCGCCTGCAGGAGGCGATCTGTGAGGGCTGGGCTGAGGCTAGGACTTGTGGGAAAAGGCGGTAACTGCTGGTTTTTGCAGTCTGCGAGAGCGGCCTGGAGAGCAGAGTTTTCCTGCTCTAGAGCTGCTATGCGCGCTTCAAGCGCTGACTCATCCTGGAGCAACTCATCCTGGAGCAACGGTAGCTCGGGCATAGGATCTGGCCTGCGGTGGAACGCCCCTTCAATATAAGAGTATTCGGTATAGGAAAGCAGATCAGGAAAGCTAGGGCTTATCAGCAGGTTTAGAATAAGCAGCTTCCAGCTTGGTCTGCTCTTCCTCTAGCATCTGAGTGAGCCAATTAATCTCGTAGCGCAGCATGTTTTCAAACCAGCTCCAGGCTTCGGCCTGGTAGGGATCGCTGGGAAGAGGCTGCGTTTCCTTATCCTCCAGCCGCAGGCGGCAGAGAATCAGGCGGTTTGCCAGCAGCTTGATTCTCTGCTTCGGCTCTATGTATTCAAAGAAAAAAAACTTGATCATGAATCGCGATCGCGCATTTACCCAGCTCTCCTGGGGGTGCTCCATCATCTTCTGCTGCCAATGGGCCCGGCCTTGGTCGGTGAGGCTGTAGATCTTGCGGTTAGACACGCCATCTCCAACCACCGCAATGGCTCCCTGCTGCTCTAGTCGCCTCAGCAGGGGGTAAATTGTGCCGTAATTGGCGCTGATGCAGCCGCTCATAAACATTTCAAGCTGCTGCTTCAGGCGATAGCCGTGGAGGGGCTCTCGTTGGAGAAGTCCAAGGGCCGCAATTTCAAACATGACTAAATCTATATCAGATTGATATACTCAACTTTAACCTTCGCAATATCACCTATTCAGATCATGTAAGTTCAGCCTGGATAGAGCGTTGCACTGTTAACGATACCTCTAACCGAGACAGCGAGGGTGGTTTAGCCCCAACTGCCTGACTACTAAGCACTCAAACGCAACAGGGAGACAACTATTGTGCAGTCTGATGCAGCAAACGTGAATTCTCCAGCAACCCCACAGGATGATTCGTCGCGGTATGACATTGAAACGGCGGGTCCTCCTCCCGGCAGAACTTCTACTCGGCAGCAGCGCCGCTGGCTGCCAGCCCTGGGGCTCTTGCTGCTGCTGACCGGCTTAGGATTGGGCTGGCGCTGGTGGCAGGGACGCGCAGCAGCACCCGGAGGACAGGCAGGGGCCCCGCAGTCCCAAGCGCTGCCAGTGCAGCTGGGCACTCTGGAAACCACCACAGTGATTGACTACTCTGAGTTTATTGGCTCCCTGGATGCTCCAGATTCGATCGAAATTCGGCCTGAAATTACGGGTCGGGTGAGCCAGATCTACGTAGCCAAGGGGGATCGGGTCACTGCTGGAACGCCTCTGGTGCAGCTTCGGCCAGATCAGCGGGAGGCTGATCTGGCTAGCGTTCTAGCCAGCGTCAGTGTGGCCCGCGCGGGCCAGGCCAACGCGCTGTCTCAGGTCGAGGCGGCGCGGGCAGATCGGATAGCGCAGGAGGCGGAGGTCAATTTACAGCGGCAAAACTTTGGCCGCACCTCTACTCTGGTCGAACGGGGAGCCCTGTCTGAGCAGGCCCTAGACGAAGTCCGGCGGGACAGAGATACTGCGATCGCACAGCTTGCCGCCATCGATCGCCGCATTCAGGCTGCCGAGGCTGGCCTAGCAGAAGCCAGGGCAGGGGTAGCCCAGGCCCAGGCCAATGCCGACCGGGCCAACGCCCAGCTTCAGGAAGCCACTATTGTTGCCCCCTTTGACGGCATTGTGGGCGACATTCCTGCCAGGGTGGGCGATGTGGTGACTAACAGCGACATTCTCACCAGCCTGACTCGCAACCAGTCCCTTAACCTGCGCCTGTCAGTGCCCCTAGAGCGGGCTCCTGAGCTGCGAACCGGGCAGCGGGTGGAGCTGACCGACAACCAGGGCAACGTTGTGCAGTCTGGGGTGGTTAGCTTTATCGCGCCTCGGGTTGAGGGAAACGCTCAGAGCATTCTGGCCGAAGCCACCTTTGATAACCCCAGCGGCCAGCTGCGAGACGGGCAGTTTGTGCGGGCACGGCTGATCTGGGAACAGCGGCCTGGGCTTTTGGTACCCGCCACCGCAATTACCCGGCTGGCGGGAGAACCCTTTGTCTTTGTGGCAAAGCCCCCCGACCCCACCGCGCAACCGCCACAGCAACAGCCCCCTGCAGCCGGACAACCCCCAGCCGGACAACCTCCGGCCCTGGTGGCTGAGCAGCGCCCCGTGCAGTTGGGCAACATTCAGGGCAACGACTATCAGGTGTTAGAAGGTCTGGCAGCGGGTGAGCAAATCGTCGTTTCTGGGGTGCTCAACCTGGCCGACGGTGTGCCGATCATGCCCGTTCCCCCGGCCTCAGAGGCAGGCTCAGGGGCTCCCATGACGCCTTAACTTCTCTAGATACGGTTACCGGCTACGGCTCTACTCCTCCTTCATAAAGCCATGTTTGCTGAACTTTTTATCAAACGCCCGGTCGTTGCTACGGTCTGTGCCTTCATCATTCTGCTGCTGGGGGCGATCGTCATTCCCACGCTGCCGATTGCTCAGTACCCGGAAATTGCCCCGCCCCAGGTTAGCGTCACGGCTAACTACACGGGGGCCAGCGCTGATGTGGTCGAAAGCTCCGTCACCAACCTGCTGGAGCGAGAAATTAACGGGATCGAGGGGGTGCGCTACATCTCCTCCAGCAGCAGCAACAGCGGCCTCAGCACCATTAATGTCACCTTTGAACCTGGTCGTGATATCGACCTGGCTGCCATTGATGTTCAAAACCAGCTTTCAGTGGCCGAGGCCCAGCTGCCGGAGCCGGTTCAGCGCACTGGCGTGACCGTTACCAAGCAGTCCAGCGGCTTTCTTCTGGCCATTGGCCTGTTTTCAGACAGCAACCAGTACACGCCTCTATTTCTAAGCAACTACGCCGACCTCTACATTGTGGATGCCCTAAGGCGGTTGAACGGAGTGGGGGATGTGCAGGTATTTGGCGAACGGCGCTACGCCATGCGTTTGTGGATAGACCCAGAACGGCTAGCTAGCCGGGGTTTGACCACTCAAGACGTGGTGAGCGCTCTGAACGAGCAAAACCTGCAGGTGGGGGCGGGCCGCTTGGGCCAAACCCCAAACGCCACTGACCAGGAATATCAGCTAGACCTGGAAGCTGTCAGTCGCCTGACCGATGCCTCTCAGTTTGAGCAGATTGTGCTCAAGACCGAGGACGATGGGACGCTGGTGCAATTTCGCGATGTGGGCCGAGTCGAGCTAGGCGCGCAGGACTACAGCACAGTTCTACGATTCCGCGCTAATGATGCAGTAGGTTTGGGCATTAGTCAGCTACCGGGCAGCAATGCGCTAGAGGTGGCTCGTGCCGTTAAAGCAGAACTGGCACGGCTGTCGGACCAGTTCCCGACCGGCATGCAGTATCAGATTGCGTTTGACACCACCCTGTTTGTCGAAGAGTCAATGCAGGAGGTGGTCAAGACTCTAATTGCGGCGATTGCCCTAGTGGTGCTGGTCATCTTTGTCTTCCTGCAGGACTGGCGCACCACGTTAATTCCAGCCATCACCATTCCCACCTCTCTGATTGGCACCTTTATCTTTGTCAAGCTGTTTGGTTTTTCCATTAACACCTTGACTCTGTTTGGCCTGACGCTGGCAACCGGCATGGTGGTCGATGATGCGATTATCGTCGTGGAGAACATCAGTCGCCTGATCAATACCCGCGACTTGAGCCCCAGGCAGGCGGCAATTGATTCGATGCGGGAGTTGACCGGAGCAGTGGTCGCTACCTCGCTGGTGCTGATGGCCGTGTTTATTCCGGTGGCGTTTTTCCCGGGAACGACGGGGGCGCTTTATCAGCAGTTTGCGCTGACGATTGCCTTTTCAATTACGGTTTCGACCTTCCTAGCGCTGACGCTGACCCCCTCCCTTGCAGCCTTGCTGCTGCGGCGTAATGTGCGACCGCCAGGAGTGCTTTCCGGATTTTTCAACGGCTTCAACCGGTTTTTGGATGGCTCGCAGCGGCGCTATCAGCGATCGCTCAATGTGCTAACCCGCTTTAAGGCGGTCGTGATTGGCCTGTTTATTCTGGCGTTGGGTCTGACGGGGCTGCTCTTTACCCGAGTGCCCGCTGGCTTTTTGCCCGAGGAAGATCAGGGCTATTTCATTACCTTGATTCAGGGGCCTGAAGGGGTTTCGCTGAACTATACCGATAAGGTAATTGCCCAGGTTGAGCAGCAAATTCTGCAGGTGCCAGAGGTGATTGGTACCTTTGCTGTCGCTGGATTTAGCTTTACCGGCAGCAGCGCTAACAACGGCATTATCTTTGCCACCCTCAAGCCCTTTGAGGAGCGCACCGGGCCAGGGCAGTCAGTGCAGGCCATCATCGGTCAGCTCTTTGGGCAGTTTATGGGCATCACCGAGGCGCGGGTGCTGCCGCTCAACCCACCCCCGATTCAAGGCTTGGGCACCTTTGGCGGCTTTACCTTTCAGCTACAGGACCAGCGCGGCACGGCAGATCTCAACTCGCTACTGGGGGCGGCATACCAGATAATCGGTCAGGCTAATCAGACGCCTGCCCTGCAGCAGGTCTTTACGACCTTTGCCGCCAGCACGCCCAAGCTCTCGATTGAGGTCAACCGCAACCTGGCCCAAGCCCAGCAAGTGTCTGTCAGCGATATTTTCAGCACGCTGCAAACGGCGATTGGCTCGCAGTACGTCAATGACTTTACGCTGGGCCAGCGCAACTATCGGGTCTATGTTCAGGCTGACCAGCAGTTTCGCTCCAATCCGGGAGACATCAGCCGGCTCTATGTCCGCTCGGCAACGGGAACGATGGTGCCCCTAGGCAGTCTAGTCACAGTCACGCCTCAGACAGGGGCACAGACCATTACCCACTTTGACCTGTTCCGCTCAATTGAGATTACGGGTTCGGCAGCTCCGGGCTATAGCTCAGGAGATGCGCTCAATGCAATGGAGGAACTGGCAGCCCAACTGCCCCCTGGCTTCAACTACGCCTGGGCCGGAACGTCTCTGGAAGAGAAAGAGTCAGGCGGTCAGGCCACCATTATCTTTGGTCTGGGTCTGGTGTTTGTGTTTCTGGTGCTGGCAGCCCAGTATGAGAACTACATTGACCCGCTGATCATTATGCTGGCGGTTCCGCTAGCGATCATGGGTGCCCTGCTGGCTCAGTCTTTGCGGGGGCTAGAGAACGACGTTTATTGTCAGGTGGGGCTGGTGATGCTGATTGGTTTGGCTAGTAAAAACTCGATTTTGATTGTGGAGTTTGCCAACCAGCTGCGGGAACAGGGGCTGTCGGTGACTAAAGCCGCTGTAGAAGCTGCCCAAGACCGGCTACGACCCATTCTGATGACGGCCATTTCAACGCTGATCGGCATCTTTCCGCTGGTGATAGCGACAGGGGCTGGGGCCGGTAGCCGTCAATCGTTGGGAACAGCGGTCTTTGGCGGCATGCTGATTGCCACCTTTTTGACGCTGTTTATGGTGCCGACTTTGTACATCGTGATTACAAACTTCCGAATTCGCCTATTAGGCGAAGGCAGTTCCAATCGAGTAGAGCGTGAGGAGCCTGTATTGCCAGGGTCACGTCCGTAGTGGTCACGGTTACTTAGTTTAGAATTAGCCGCCTTGAGCACTCAACCCCGCTTAGCTCTGGACTTGAGTCTGGAGTTGAGCGGGGTTGGATGTAAGAAACACTGGGACCGTCTGTAGTCTTGGGGGGAATGCTTATCTCAGCCAGTTATTGAGGCGAAAACTGGGGTAGCCTTTACGGACAAATATTGATGGTTCTTCACTAAGGTTTTACAGCCAAATCCGGTAGAAAACCTTAAATTAAGTTTGGCAAGGCTAGCTTTTTACGTAAACTGGCCTGAAACAAAGAACCCCGGCTTTTCTGGGGTTGATGATTCTATCCAAAGGCGCATACTCACCAGTTAATTCACCGCTAAACTCAGGCAATGATCTGGGCAGGCAATAATCCAGATTCCATCAGGTAGGCATACTCGCTATTTAAAGAACTATGACAGCCACTAAACAGCGTCAGCTGATTGATTTTTTGCAGGGGGATCTGGCGATTCCGGCGGATGCGATCGCAATGGCCCTCCGCCACACCGAACAGGCTCCTAGCACACTACCCATGGTGCTCTGGCAGTATGGACTGGTCACTCTGGATCAGCTCAACCGCATTTTTGACTGGCTAGAGGCCGCCTGAGAGTACTCCTAGCATCGGCAGGGTACGTCACGTGCTGAGATGACGCACCCCCTACCTTTTCGCTATTCGTTTGCCTCCAGCTTCAATACCAGCACACCTAGGGGCGGTAGCGTCAGGCTGAGAGCATAGGGCCAGACGGGGTTATCCCATTCGTGGGTAGTTTTGCCACCGTAGTTGCCGACGCCGCTGCCGCCGTAATCCTGGGCATCGCTATTGAGCAGTTCTCGGTAGTAGCCGGGTTTGGGAACACCTATCCAATAGTCGTATTGGGGATTGGGGGTGAAGTTACAGACGATTAGAAGGAACTCGTCTGAGTACTTGTCTTTGCGGATAAACGAGACCACGCTGTTGTCAGCATCGTTGCAGTCGATCCACTCAAATCCGTGAGCTGAGAAGTCGTCGGTATACAGAGCAGGTTCACGCTTGTACAAGGCGTTGAGTTCGCCCATGAAGTTTTGCAGCTGCTGATGGGGTTCTTGGTTGAGCAAACCCCAGTCGAGATCGAGCCAGCTATTCCACTCAGTCGTCTGACCAAACTCCATCCCCATAAACAGCGTCTTTTTACCGGGATGGGCAAACATGTAGGTGTAAAGGGCGCGGAGGTTGGCGAATTTCTGCCAGGGGTCTCCGGGCATTTTCTGGTACAGGTTGCCCTTGCCGTGGACTACCTCGTCATGGGACAGGGCCAGCATAAAGTTTTCGCTATAGGCATACCAGATGGAGAAGGTGATGTTGTTCTGGTGGTAGCGGCGGTAGATCGGATCCTGGTTGAAATAGTCGAGGATGTCGTGCATCCAGCCCATGTTCCACTTGAAGTTGAAGCCTAGGCCGCCGATGTAGGTGGGTCGAGAGACATTGGCCCAGGCGGTAGATTCTTCAGCAATCGAAAGTACGCCGGGGTAATAGCCAAATAGCAGATAGTTGAGCTGCTGCAAAAACTCGACCGCTTCCAGGTTTTCCCGGCCGCCGTACTGGTTGGCGACCCATTCACCCGGTTTGCGATCGTAGTCGAGGTAGAGCATCGAGGCGACCGCATCTACTCGAATGCCGTCGATGTGGTACTTGTCGAACCAAAATAGAGCATTGGAAACCAGGAAGTTGCGGACTTCGTGGCGGGCGTAGTTAAAGATCAGCGTGCCCCACTCTTTGTGCTCACCCTTGCGAGGGTCGGCGTGCTCATAGAGGTGAGAGCCATCGAAGTAGGCCAGGCCGTGGCTGTCTTTAGGGAAGTGGCCGGGCACCCAGTCCACAATGATGCCGATGCCGTTTTGGTGGCACTGATCGACAAAGTACATGAAGTCCTGGGGCGTGCCGAAGCGGGAGGTGGGGGCATAGTACCCGGCTACCTGATAACCCCAGGAACCGTCGTAGGGGTGCTCTGCAACCGGCATCACCTCGATGTGGGTGTAGCCCAGCTTTTTGACGTAGGGAATTAGGGTGTCGGCCAACTCCCGGTAGGTCAAGAAGCGGGCACCGGGCTTAGCAGACACGTCTACAACGTGGCCATCTTCGGGTGGTGTATCGACGCTGCCGTGCAGCCAGGATCCAAGATGCACTTCATAAACGGAAAGGGGCTGCTCGTGGGGGTCGCCCTGCCGCCGCTGCTCCATCCAGGCGTCATCGTTCCAGGTGTAGGTCAAGTCGTTGACGACGGAGGCCGTGGCAGGGCGTACTTCCTGCTGGTGGCCGTAGGGGTCGGACTTGTAGTAGAGGTGTCCTTCCTGGTTTTTGATCTCGTACTTGTACTTTTCGCCGTTGTTTAGACCGGGGATGAACAGATCCCAAACGCCGCCGTTGATCCGCCGCATCTGGTGCTTGCGACCGTCCCAGTTGTTGAATTCGCCAATCACCGAGACGTTGCGGGCGCTGGGTGCCCAAACTGCAAAGTAAACGCCTTCGACCCCTTCAACGGTGGCTAGATGCGCCCCCATCTTGTCGTAAATGCGGTGGTGGTTGCCTTCACCAAAGAGGTAAATGTCGTAATCGGTTAGCAGCGGCGACTTAAAGGCGTAGGGGTCGTGCATGACCCGCTCGTGCTCACCTTCCTTGACCTTAAGCAGATAGTTGGCGGCCAGTTCTTCGGTGTTGATTTCGCACTCAAAGAAGTGGGGATGGTGGGCCTGCTGCATCGGATATTGCGATCGCTCCTCCGGATGAATCACCCAGGCAGCTTCAGCATCAGGCAGATAGGCTCTGACCACCCAGCGACGATGACCATTTTCCTCGATAGGGTGAGCGCCCAGAATTTCAAAAGGATTCTGATGCTGGTTCTCAACGATCCGCCAGACTTGCTCCGGTGCAGCAGTAGGCATATGACTTCCTTATTGCTCAGCGACGTGATTGAACAGTAGATGCGGGGAAAATGCTCGCTACAGGGCTACAGGAACGGGCGGTAAAGCCCTGGTAAAGGGTAACGTTAAACCCCTCGCTGAGGTTTCCTGCTAAAGGCAGAAAAGTCAGTTACAGAAAAGTGCCACCCAAATCCGCTGAAAGCCGCAGGCCACACCGCACAAAGCCTACGTGATTGCCCTAATGGCGGGCCTTACTTTAGGTATTAACAGCCTGCAAGGAGTTCCGCAGGCCCTAAGGAAGCCAAACCATGACACCCCCCACCTCAGCATACAGCTCTGCAGTCCAAGACAGATTCGACCAGCTTCAACAAGACGTCGAATCCCTCCTCCTCAACCTCCAGCAGCAAATCGAATTAAACCAATCCCAGGCGCAGACACCCCCCCAACCCCAGTTCAAACACTCCCCAAACGCCACCTACAGCCCGTCCGCTCCATCCCTGCCCGCATCCGCCAACCCCTCGCCGCCTAACCCCATCACCCCACTACCCCACCTTCCCTATCTCCTCCTCCCCGCGTCTCCGCGTTCCCCCTTCTCCGCGTCTTCCCCTACCCATCTACCCCCCACCCATCCACCCAACGCAACACACAAGGAACCCCCGATGATCGCCCTCGTACCCTTTCTCAAAAAGACACCCACTGAATCCACTACTGCGATTGCGATCGCACCCGTCTCACAAGAACCTGCAGCCGATAACTCCAAACCCGCGCCACCCCCACCCCTGCCCAACGTCTGGATCTACGATGGCGAGGCCTACGACCTGACTGATTTCATCAAGCGCCATCCCGGCGGCGAGTTCTTCATTGGCCGCACTAAGAACCGCGACATCACCGCCCTGGTCAACGTGCTGCACCGCAACCCGGCCAAGGTGAAGCATGTGCTCAAGAAGTACTCGCTGGGACGGCCCGCTACCCCAGCTGACATGCACCCCAAGTACGACGCGCCGCCCTTCCTCTTCAAGCCTGATTTCGACGGCTGGCGTGATACGCCCCGATTCAACTTTGAGCCCAAGGGTCAGCTGCTAGACGCCATTCGCACCCGGCTGAAGACGCCTGAAATGCAGGCCCGCATTGCCCAGATGGACTTTCTCTTCAACCTGGTGACGGTGCTGCTGGCGGTGACCTACGTGCTGGTGGAAGGACTCCGCTTCGGCCTGCCTCAGTTCATGCCGATCTACCTGTTTGCGCCGCTGATGGCGATGCTGCGGATCTCCCTCTCAGGGGCAGGGCACTACCTGATCCACCGGGCGCAGGTGAAGTTCAACAAAGTTTTCGCCCACGTGTTTGACATCAACTATGTGCCGATGGCCCATGTGGTGATGGACGGCCACACGCTGATGCATCACCCCTTCACCCAGAGCGAAGTAGACATCAAGCGCAACGTTTTTACCGCCGTGATGGACTTGCCCCGCTACTACCGGGTGCCGCTGCACACGCTGCACAAGCTGGGCCACATCTGGACAGGCATGTTTGTGCGGGCAACGGAACTCACTATGCTGGGCATTCGCTTTGGGGTGCAGAACCTCTATGGCGGCTGGCAGCGGGCCCTGCCCCACTATCTCGGCCTATGGGCTATGAGAGCCCTGCTCTGCGGCGAATGCCTGGTCTTTGTGCTCCACGGCGACGGTCTAGCCTGGTTGGCTCAATTCATTCTCACGCTCTGGATTAGCACCTTCATGATTGTGGCCAGCCACGACTTTGAGGACGATGCCGCTGAGACAACTCCTGACGAGAGCGAAGACTGGGCCGTACAGCAAATCCGCAACTCCTACGACCTGACGATGGTGGGCAACAAGTACATCGACTGCTTCTTATCCGCTGGACTTAGCCCCCACCGTGTGCATCACGTCCTGCCCTTTCAAAAGAGCGGCTTTGCCAACATCGCCAGCGAAGCCATTGTGAGAGAAGAAGCCGCTAAGCTAGGCGTCGCCTGGGATGAGCCGAAGAATTTCTTTTGCGATCGCATGCCCATCATGGCCCGCTACTACCTGCTAACCCCCTCCCGCCAAGCCCGCGAAGAAAACCTGGGCGTTCTCCGCGAGCACCTCAACCTCAAAGCACTTCGCACATCCGCGCTCTACATCTACCGAGGCTTTATGGGAGTCGGCTCGATCTAGAAGCGTGGATGGGTGGATGGGTAGCAGCCATTTGGGGAATTGACACAGCCAAATCCTCTCCCCCACCTTCCCTATCTCCCCGCGTCCCCCCTTCCCCGCGTCCCCCCTTCCCCGCGTCTTCTCCATCTCTCTCCCCGCATCTACCACCCATCCGCCCTCCCACCCATCCACTCATCCACCCAAGGAATCCCCCTATGCGTCCCTCAACCGTCGAAGCCTACCGCGCCCAAGTCACCCTGCCCTCCCTGGAGTCCCTGCCCTCTCGTCTAGCAGCTGGCCTCGCTATCAACGCCCAACCGCGAGTCGCCGTGATCGAAAGCATTGCCACCGGCACCCCTGATCACGTCATTCCCCAAGCTGAGGCCGCCAAGCTGATCGCCAGCCTGCCTCGGCTCAAAGAAAACGGCAAACGAATCGAAAAGATCTACCAAAACACCCGCATTGAAAATCGACACCTGGCAGTCAACCTGCTGTCTGAGGAAGCCGTTTCCCCCGAACAGTCAGCAGCTCCCATCCAAGACCGGATGCAGGTGTTTAAGGAAAAGGCAGTGCCCCTGGCTGAGCAGGTCGTGCGCCAAGCCCTGGCCAACCTGGGTGAACTGTCATCGGATGTCACAGACTCCATCGGTCTGATCGTCTTCGTCTCCAGCACGGGATTCATTGCCCCTGGCGTGGATGCCGAAATCATCGAGCGGTTGGGGCTAAAGCGCAACATCGCCCGCGTCACCGTCAACTTCATGGGCTGTGCCGCCGCCATGAACGGCCTGCGAGTCGCCTGCGACCACGTCAAAGCCTACCCAGCCAACCGCGCCTTGCTGGTATGCCTAGAGCTAAGCTCGATCAACGCCGCGTTTAAAGATGATTTGAATGACGTGATTATCCACAGCATTTTTGGCGATGGTTGCGCGGCAGTAGTGGTGGGTTCTGGCTATGCTGCGATCGCAAAAGACCGAGGCCAGATCGTCATCCGCGACCACTTCAGCTACCTGATAGAAGGTACTCAAGACGGCATTACCCTCGGCGTTAACGACACCGGCATCACCTGCCAGCTATCACCTCAACTGCCCGACTACGTTGAGGCCGGAGTCCGCCCGGTGATTGAGCAATACCTGACCAGCCAAGGTTTGACCCAAGACAGCATTGGCCTATGGGCAGTGCATCCCGGCGGCACCCGCATCATCCAAAAAGTGAAAAGCTCCCTGGGGCTAGAGGATAGCCAGGTCGCAATTAGCTGGGAAGTCCTGCGCGAATACGGCAACATGCTCAGCGTTTCGATTCTGTTTGTGCTGGAGCGCATGGCCCACCAGCGGCGGCAAGAGTTGAGTCAAGGAGGCGCAGCAACAACTTCTGCTACCTCAGTTCGTGGCCTCGGCTTCTCCTTCTCCCCCGGCGTCGGCATCGAAGGCATCCTCTTCGAGATGGCCTAGCTCTTTTCCCTCGTTTCCAGGCTCTGCCTGGGAATGTCCTCCCAGAGGCTCCGCCTCACTCCCCAACCCATCCACCCCCAACCCATCCACCCATGAAACCACCCCATCCCTTCCCCCCGCACAAAGCCAACACCCTGCAATACGTCCAGCTCCTGCTCAAGCGCTCCTGGCCCACCATTGTCGTCGCCATCCTCCTCGGCCTGATCAGCGGCCTTTGCAACGCCAAGCTCATCGCCCTGGTCAACCAAGCCGTGACCCAGCCCTCCCAACCCCAGGCTCTAATACCTTTCGCGGTGCTGGTCGTGATGACTCTGGGTATTGGCGTTCTCTCCCAGTTCATTTTGATCAGCCTGTCCCAAGATGCGATTTACCAGCTCCGCATGACGCTGAGCCGCAACATTCTGCTGTCGCCGCTGCCTCACCTGGAGCGCCTGGGCGACCACCGCCTGCTAGCAGCGCTGACCGACGACGTGCGGGTGCTGTCTCGCACCGTGACGGTATTCCCCAATCTGTGCGTAGACCTGGCCACGATTGGCGGCTGTTTGGCTTACCTGGCCTGGCTCTCAGGGCCGATGTTTGTCCTGCTGGTGCTGATCTCGCTGGTGGCGGTCTGGAGCATTCAGGCAACCATTCGCAAGGCGCAGGCGCTGTTTGCGATCGCACGCGACGAAGAAGACCACCTCTTCAAGCACTTCCAGGCGATCACGCGCGGCACCAAAGAACTCAAGCTCAACCGCCGCCGTCGCGACGAGTTCTTAAACCGCACTTTGGAAACCAGCATCGGCGGGCTGCGCCAGAAAAACAGCCACGCCATGAAAATCTTTGCCCTCTCCGATGGGCTGGGCCAGCTCTCCCTCTTCGTCACCCTGGGCGTCGTCCTCTTTATCGCGCCCCAGTTTATCCAAACCCCCCTACCGCTGCTGGCGACCTATGCCCTCACCATCACCTACCTGACCATGCCCTTCCAAAACCTGCTGCATCGCCTGCCCGACCTGCTGCGCGGCAAAGTCTCCCTGCAAAAGATTGAGCACATGCAGCTGGCCCTGGCCCACGAGCAAGAAATCGACACCACCCCCCGCAGCCCCCAACCCCTCAGCCAGCTCGAACTTAAGCAGGTCACCTACCACTACCACCCCGAAGGCGAAGAACACGGCTTCACCCTTGGCCCCATCAACCTCGCCTTCCAACCGGGCCAAATCACCTACCTGATCGGCGGCAACGGCAGCGGCAAGTCTACCCTAGCCAAGCTTATGACCGGCCTCTACGTGCCCCAGCACGGCTCTATCTCTCTCTGCGGTACCCCCATCACCGACCAAAACCGGGAATGGTACCGCCAGCACATCTCCGCCATCTTCTCCGACTTCTTCCTCTTTGACCGCTGCCTCGGCCTCGATCGCGTCAACCTTGACCAGGACGTGCGCCACTACCTCAAGCAGCTTCAGCTCGACCACAAAGTCCAGGTGCGAGACGGTCAGCTCTCCACCACCCGCCTTTCCCAAGGTCAGCGCAAGCGCCTCGCCCTCCTGACCGCGTATCTAGAAGACCGTCCCATCTACCTCTTTGACGAATGGGCCGCCGACCAAGAACCCGCCTTCCGCGACCTGTTCTACACCGATATCCTGCCCAAGCTCAAAGCCCAAGGCAAAACCGTAATTGTCATTACCCACGACGACCGCTACTTCTATCTGGCCGATCAGCTGGTCAAGCTGGAGTACGGCAGGGTGATTGAGGCACAGGTGCCGCTGGCGTTGGTGAGGTAGGGGGAAGGGGGTGGATGGGTAGGAGGGGGGATGGGTGGATGGGAATCAAATTCCCCGCGTCTCCGCGTCTCCCTGTCCCCGCGTCTCCGCGTGTCTCCCCCGCTCCCCACGTCCCTTCTGCTCTAATCAATGATCAACTGGCTCAGCAATAAAGCCACAAACATCACCCACATTGCCCCAGAAAGCACCAGCCATACGGTTACTGAGAACAGATCAACGCGGCTCAACAGTCCCCGCAAGCCCCGCTGTCGGCGCACGGGTCGGTGTCGATGATATATAGCAGCCGTGAGTCTTGCCCCAAGAATGCCTGCTAGAACAGCTGCGCCTAAAACCCAGTCGTCTTCTCGGAGAAACTGTAGCCAGGGCACCAGGGTTCCGGCGTTGGCGCTGTTGGGTTGAAAGGAGGGATCGCGCAGGGGCGAGATTTGGTACACGAAGAGGACAATGCCTCCAACCAGCAGAAACCAGGGGAGAGCTGGAGAAAACCGTTGAGTTAGGTGGCGCATTAACTGTGGTGGGAGACCTTTTAACGGGGGCTGTAGACAAGATGTCGTAGGTCTTAAGGACGTCATTCTCGCCAAAATGTTTCTGCAGCTCAACCGTTAAACTAGACAAGGAATTAGTGCAAGCCTTAACTTTGCACTACTTTGCCTGGCCCATTGCTCGCTTTTTCCCCTTGTGCCGCTTGAAGTAGGTTTCCATGCCGCGAATCATTTGGTAGGCGGTGCGATTGAAAAAGTGCTCTGTGAGGGTGTCTTCGCCACCCCAAATGGGAATTTTTCCGCCTAAGCGGGTGAAGGAATCGTACACAATGAATCGGGCCAGCTTTGCCTCTTTCCCGGCTGAGGAGTAGATCACCTGGCAGGGATAGGCGATATTGCCAACAAAGGGAATAATGCCGATCCAAAAGGCAACCCAGGGCACTTCTTTTCCGGCTAGGCCGTTTTGGATCATTCTGTAAATTGTGTAGGCTGACCTGAAGATAGGGCCATCTAGCATGACAATTAGAGCGGCTGTGGCTTCGTTGACGATGCCCGCTGCATACAAAATCGGGAGAAAAGCGACTTCCGATCCGTAGACGATCACCTTAATTGCCAGGTAGATACTGAAGTCTACTAGGTAGTCGGCGCTGGCTTCTTGCCGCAGGCGGTGCTTGAGGTGGTCAGCTTCTTCTTCGGTGAGCTGCTTGCGATCGCACCACACATCAATGCGATCGCAGAGGAAATCGTGGGTTACCTGCAGCCGATAGCGTTGGGAGATCAGGAGCTTTCCGGCGTTGACCAGCATGTTGCCGAATTCGATTCGACTCAGTTTCCCAAACACCTTGACGGGCAGATCCACCACCAGCTTACGCGCTACCGTTTGAACAGCCCTAACCAATTCTCTGCCATACCATTGCAGCGGATGATCGGCGTACCAATTGGCCTGTTGGGAGGTGATCTTCCCTTTTTTCATTTGGTACTGAATGTTTCGATCCCTGCGCCCTAGGGCCTTCCACTCGGCCTGATAGGCCGCAAGTGCGTCAGCCTCTTCTACTAGAGTTTGGTACTTTTCTGGCCCCAGGAAATCTTCTAAAGCAGCTGCGTAAGTGCTGATATAGGCTTTCAGCCTGGCCGTATCGACATCATCAAACAGAGGGCGTTGGTGCTGAAAGGACTTGGGGATGTAAAACGTAAATAAGGTTAAAACATTGAGGGGGGCTAGCGCTGGAACGCCCGATTCCAGGTCAATCCAAACAAAGCGGTAGGTCATGGCCTGGCCCTTATCGGCAGGGCTAGCATGGGTTAGCAAAAAGTTGTTGAGCGCTACTGGATTGCCCTTGCCTGCCTGCCAGACCAGCCCATCAAAACCCGACTCAAGCAGGTACTTCTGCAGCGGCTGCATAATCTGGTGAACCAGCACCGGCATTTCCCGCCGCCGGACGTAGGCAAAGGGCTGGCAGAGGGCTACGGGGCTACCTGGGGAGAAAGCCGTATCAAGCTGGTAGGCTTGTTGCTCAGCATTCCAACCTGACGAAAAGGCGTCTGCAACTGCTAATCTGTCCTCAAACCAAAAGGGCACCAGCTCGGCTAAAATTCTCCTGCGGTAGTAGGCGCACTGAATCGCGTCTTCATTCCAGATGTAGGGGGTGGGCGCGCCAAAAAAAACGTAGTGAACCAGCTTAGTCAGGGTATCGCCCTGAAAAACCTTGCGAGCAATCAGGTGATGATGTGCTTCTACTAAATAAACTTCGCCTGAGCGCCCTGCACCCAGCAGTTTTGGGCCTGATTCTAACTGTAAGTTCACAACGATCTGATT
>JACVRP010000112.1 GCA_014534385.1 Cyanobacteria bacterium Co-bin13 | reverse complement strand
GCTCACGCTTTGAGCGCTGATGCCTACGCGGTGGTGCGGCGGGTAATTCACAGTACGGCTGATTTTGAGTTCAAGCAGCTGATGCAGTTTAGCGAGGGAGCCCTTGAGCAGGGTATTGGGGCACTGCAGCAGGGGTGCCCGCTGATTGTAGATGTGGGCATGGTGCGGCAGGGCATTCAGGGCATGGTGCAGCGCACCTTTGGCAGTCCGATTTTGACGGCGGTGGAGGCGGCAGCAGCGGCAGAGCCGGGGCGAACCCTGACCGAAACGGGCATGCTGCGGTGCTGGCAGCAGGCTCCAACGGGGATTTTTGTGGTGGGCAATGCGCCGACAGCGCTGTTGGGGCTGTGCGATCGCATTGCCTCCAGCGATCTAAAACCGGCGCTGGTGATAGGGGCTCCGGTAGGCTTTATCGCCGTTGAGGAGTCTAAGGCGCGGCTGGCGGCCCTGTCGGTGCCTCAGATCCGGGTAGAGGGCCGTAAGGGCGGATCGGGCGTAGCGGCGGCGATCGTCAACGCTCTGCTGGTTTTAGCCTGGGAGCGGCTGTAACCGGCATGGCTGGAGCGAGTATACAGGTGATCGGAATTGGCTTAGACGGGGTGGCCGGACTGTCAGCGGCTACGCTGGCATTGATTGAGCAGGCCGATCTGCTGGTGGGCAGTGCTCGACACCTGGCCTATTTTCCCAGTTTTGAGGGAGAGGTCTGGCCCATTTCTAGTTTTCAAACGGCACTCAATCAGCTTAAGCAGCGCCTAGCCAGCGGCAACCCTGCCGCTATTGTGGTGCTGACTTCGGGAGACCCGCTGTTTTTTGGCCTGGGCAGACTGCTCTTGGCAGAACTGCCGCCAGAGCAAATCACCTTTCATCCCCACGTCAGCTCGGTGCAGTTGGCCTTTAGCCGCCTCAAACTACCCTGGCAAAATGCCACTTTGGTCAGCGCCCACGGACGCTCTGCCGAAACCCTAACAGCGGCGCTGCGCCGGGGAGACGAGACCATTGCGGTGCTGACAGACGGCAGCCATACGCCGAATGCCTTGGCCAGCCTGCTGCTAGAGCTAGACCTACCCGTTTCTTACCAGATTTGGGTCTGCGAAAATCTGGGGGGTGCCGATGAGCAGATTCAGCAGCTGACCCCTGAGGCAGCGGCAGCAAAGACTTTCGCGCCTCTGAACGTGGTCGTTTTCCAGCGGCAGCAGGCGACCACCACCGCTGATCCAGCTACTCTACCGCTGTTGGGTCTGCCTGATTCAGCCCTGGCCAGCTTTGCAGACCGTCCGGGGCTGATGACCAAGCGGGAGGTGCGCCTGCTGGTGTTGGGAGAGCTGGGGCTACAGCCAGGGCAGGTGATTTGGGATGTTGGTGCGGGCACCGGATCGGTCAGTGTGGAGGCGGCCCGGCTGGTGCCCGACGCTAAAGTGTTTGCCATTGAGAAAACAGCAATAGGTGTCTCGCTGATTGAGCAGAACCGGCAGCGCTTTCAGCTGCCCAATCTGCTGGCGATTGAAGGCAGCGCCCCAGAGGCCACTCAAAATTTGCCCGCGCCCGATCGGGTTTTTGTGGGCGGCAGCGGCGGGCAGCTCCAGCCCATTCTGGACTACTGCCAGCAGCGGATACGGCCTGGGGGCCGTATAGTGCTGGCCCTTGCCACCCTGGAGCACCTGAACCAAGTCATGCAGTGGCTGGGCCAAGCGGCGGGTTCAGCCGAACACGCTTCTGGCTGGCAGGCCCGCTACCTCCAGGCTCAACTTTCTCGATCGGTTGACATTGCTGCCCTCACCCGCTGGCAGCCCCTGAACCCAGTCACGCTGGTGACGCTGACTCGGCTTTAACCCTCTGCGGCGGCCTCTAGATCGAGGGACTAAAGCCCCACAGCAGAGCGGCGGTAGCCAGCAATAGAGCAATATCAAGCAGGCCCGTCAACGGCTGATCAGGGCGTCCGGCTAACCACTGGGGACTGGTTGGGGCCGGGGCCACCAGCTTGAGTGTGTCTAGCAGGGCCAGCGTGAAGATCCAGCCTGCATGTAGCCCAGTGGGCAAACCCAACTGCCCACCATCAACCCAGCGGGCCAGAATGAGAACGGCCCCCATCAGCAATAGCCCCGGCTGCTGGGGCAGCCCGGCAGGTCCATCCCAGACCAGGTGCAGGACGGCGAATAGGGCACTTGCGATCGCAACCACGGCCACCCAGCCATAAGCCGTCGCCAGTTGGCTCACAACAAAACCCCGGAAAACGGCCTCCTCGACACCACTAATGACCAGGGCTAGCCCTGCAATTGGCACCGCCAGCTTGAGCAGCGTTAGGAGCGACAGACGATTGCCGTCCACAGCCTCTCCTGGGGCCGCCGCCTGGGGCACCCCGCCCTGCCACTTAACCCAACCAAGAATCTGCTTCAGGCCAAGCAAAAGGCTGATTCCGCCAAGCCCCAAACCAAACCCCAAAGCAGTTTGAGTCAGGAAACGAATGTTCCAAACCAGGCCATAGGTGGCCAGCGAAGCGGCCTCTCCATAGCGCACAGAAAGCCACAGCAGTAGGGGAGCTAACGCGTAGAGAGAGAGCAGTAGGGGAATCTTTTGCTCCGGTGCAATGGGCAGCCGCAGCTTCCAGCCCGTTAGACGCACTAGTCCTACTGCAATAGGTAGCCACAGGAGAGCCCAGGCTAAAAAAAAAGAACCACCCTTAGCAGAGGCGAGAGCGCTAGAGGAGTGGTTATTGCTGATTCAATACCGAAATAGCTCACGGGCAATACCGGTTCGGTTTATTTAAAGCCGTTAATTTCACAACAGCACCTGAGATGAACCTCTACTGCTGACCAGCAAGGAAACTTTACTCCTCGCCGTCATCTTCTTGATCGCTGCTTAGCTTAACCAGCTGAATATGCTTGTAGCCCAGCTTGATCTCAAACTCATCTCCTGGCTTCAAACCCATCTCCTGAGTATAGGTTGCCCCAATAACAATCTGCCCATTTTTGTGTACGCTCACGCGATAGGTTGGCTCTCGGCCCCGGCCATCCTTACCACTGTCTGGGCTCAGGCTGATGCCACGGGCAGCCAGCAAAGCATCATAGAAATCGGTCAGGTTAACGCGAGCCTGACCATCTTTTGTGACGTTGTAATAACCGCATTCCTTAGCAGTTTCACGCTTCGTCAGATGGGACAGGTCTTTAACCTTCTGCAGTAGAGCCTTACCAGTAAGGGGAGTCACTTTTTCTGCCATTTCGGGGGGAAATCCTCTAAATACGCTGCCGATAAGGGTTAACAATTCTGCTAAATCTGTGCTGTGGAATCTAGCCCTGACTATCAGACCGCTAACAGCGGCTAATCAAAACCGATAATCACACGAGACTCAACGGCACTCAAATTTGCACAATTAATTATAGTCATGTTGTGAATTTCTGTCACCCAAAAAATCTTGTGCCTTCAAAGATCGGTTAATGCATAAATGATTAATGGTTTACCTTCTAAAAAATTAGAAAGTGTAATTTGTATTTCAGCAATAAACGGGTAGAGATGAATCATATCATGGCGCAATTTCCCACTGTCAATCTAAAGCGGCTTCTGGTTGAACATGCGGGGAAACTCTTCAAATCCACCCTGCCTATTGGGTGAACCAACGTGTACAACTGAGGATCCAACTAAGCCAATCCTGAGCGCAGATCTCTTTAGACTCGAAAGTTATCAGCTGCTTGAGAGCGCCAATCACAAAGTTTTCTCGGGGCAGAATACCCCTGAGATATTCCTCGCCAGATAGAAAAATAGCCTATTCACCTGTGCTCAAGATCAACCCTCAGGTTTCTAGTAGCGACCATTCCCAACACAGGCGACCTATCGCAGAATGAATTCCCCCATGAACTGTGTGACGAGCCCCTAGCAACGACCCATTCCCAACGCGGTTGGCCCATTAGGCTAACTCCTTCGGGATGGACACTGACAAATGGTCTAAAAAAAGAGCGGCTCAGCCGCTCTTAGTAATCTTTAGAAGCTAGTAGGTCTTAGGTTCCTTCCCGGAGCTTCTCTAGCACGCTTTGGTCCTCCATTGTGGAGGCATCGCCTGCAACCTCTTCACCGCTAGCTAGGTTGCGCAGAAAGCGGCGAATGATTTTGCCAGAGCGCGTTTTAGGCAGGGCGTCGGCAAAGCGAATTTCGCCGGGGCGTGCGATCGCACCAATCTCCTTCACCACGTGCTGCTTTAGCTCCTCCTTCAGCTCATCGCTGGACCTGTAGTTGCCCTCCAGCGTGACAAAGGCAAACACGTCCTCACCCTTGAGATCGTCCTTGCGGCCTACTACGGCAGCTTCGGCTACAGCGGGGTGAGAGACTAAGGCCGACTCAATTTCCATCGTGCCCAGACGGTGCCCAGATACGTTGATCACATCATCCACCCGGCCCATCACCCAGAAATAGCCATCCTCATCTCGCCGGGCCCCGTCGCCAGCAAAGTAGAGATACTGTCCCTCCTTGGGTGGAATGTGCTCCCAGTAAGTGCGGCGGTATCGTTCATCGTTGCCATATACCGTGCGCATCATGCTGGGCCAGGGATGCTTCACCACCAGATAGCCGCCCTCGTTGTCACCTACCGGGTTGCCCTCTAGATCCACTACATCGGCCAAAATGCCGGGAAAAGGCCGCGTCGCTGACCCTGGCTTGGTCGGAATAGCGCCCGGCAGCGGCGTGATCATAAAGCCGCCAGTTTCCGTTTGCCACCAGGTATCCACAATTGGGCAGCGGCCTCCACCAATGATCCGGTGGTACCACATCCACGCCTCTGGGTTGATCGGCTCACCGACCGTACCCAAGAGCCGTAGCGACGAGAGATCGCGGGCATTGGGTAGCGCTTCGCCCATCTTGATAAAGGCTCGGATTGCGGTGGGAGCCGTGTAGAAGATGTTGACGCCATACTTTTGCACCACATCCCAGAAACAGCCAGGATTGGAGGGTCGGGGTACGCCTTCATACATGAGGCTGGTCGCCCCGTTGGACAGCGGCCCGTAGACAATGTAGCTATGGCCCGTAATCCAGCCTACGTCGGCAGTACACCAGTAGACGTCGGTGTCTTTGATGTCAAAGGCCCACTTAAAGGTGGTGTGGGTGTAGAGGTTGTAGCCTCCGGTTGTGTGAACGACCCCCTTGGGCTTGCCTGTGGTCCCGCTGGTGTAGAGGATGAACAGCATATCCTCTGAGTCCAGCTCTTCGGCAGGGCAGTCTGCTGAAGCTTCGGCCTGCAGCTCATGCCACCAGTGGTCTCGCCCCGGCTCCATCTCAACTGCGGCTTTTGTGCGCTGCACGACCAGCACATTTTCCACACTGGGTACGCCGTTGTTGGCCAATGCCTGATCTACAGCGGGCTTGAGCGGCACCACCTTGTCTTTACGGAAGCCGCCATCCGCTGTGATCACAACCTTGGCTTCGGCGTCTAACAAGCGGTCTTTGAGCGCTTCAGCACTAAAGCCACCGAAGATGACGGTGTGGGGGGCTCCGATCCGGGCGCAGGCCAGCATTGCAATGGCAGCTTCGGGCACCATCGGCATATAGATGCCCACCCGATCGCCTTTCTTCACGCCCAGGCTCTTGAGCACGTTGGCGATTTGGCAAACTTCTCGGTGCAGCTGAGCGTAGGTGAGGGTGCGTGAGTCTCCTGGCTCTCCTTCCCAGATCAGCGCCGCCTTGTTGCGCCGCCAGGTTGTTAGGTGGCGATCAAGGCAGTTATAGGAGATATTAATCTTGCCGCCAACAAACCACTTGGCGAAGGGCGGCTGCCAGTCCAGCACGGTATCCCATTTCTTAAACCAATGCAGCTCTTTTTCGGCCAGTTCGGCCCAAAAGGCTGCCGGATCGGCAGCAGCTTGCTGATAGAGTGCCTCGTAGTCTTCCTGGCTTTTAAACTGAGACTGCTGGGCAAATTCTGGAGGCGGAGCAAACAGCCGTTTCTCGTTCAGAATAGATTCAATGGTGGGTTCAGCCATAGCTTTGGGGCAAACACAGGGTGCAAAAAGACTTTTGTAGTAAGAGCTACTTCCTTTGAAACCATACTTTTTTTGGAGCCGCTTTGAGCACGAAATCTGCTTCTCTTAATGTTTGTACCTGCCCAAAAATTTTCCCAATTAGGCTCAAAAAATGGCACCTTAGGGTAGGCCAAGCAGCGTTGCCCTCTTGCGAGTGTTCTCCCACAGCAGTTTTTAACCATGCCACCCCAGGCTTCTTTTCGGTTCCCTAGATCGGGTACGTATTGGCTGGCCGTGGTAACCATAGCCGTAGGCTACCTGTTCCTGGTCAAGCTAAGTTTCAAAATTCCTCAAATGTATTCGGAGGGGAGCCTGGTTCTGCCAGTTTGGCCGCCCGTTGGCTATACCCAAGGGCTGATGCTGGTGCTGGGCGGTCGGTTCTGGCCTGGCATTACGCTGGGAGCTATTCTGGTAAGCCTCTTTACTCCCGATCGGCCCTTCTTCTTTGATGGCGTTTTTTCTGCCCTTAACAACACGCTGCAGCCGCTCCTGGGTCTGTGGCTGCTACAGCGCAGCCAGTTCAACCGATCTTTAGAAGGGCTGCAAGAGGTAGGTGCTTTTGTCGCCCTGGGCGCAGTGGTGCCCGCCACCTTCAGCGCCACTTTTGGGATCACTTACTGTTGCCTGGTGGACAACATGGCCTGGTCTGCCTTTGGCACAGCCTGGTTCAACTGGTGGATTGGCAACGTCACCGGCGTCCTGTTTCTGGTGCCTCTGATGCTGACCTGGCGGCAGGGCGTGCGGCGGTTTAAGACGTTTTACTTTCCCCCCTTCATCCTGCTGTGGCTGGCGCTGCTGGTGCTGCTGAGCTGGTTTATCCTCAGCTCTTCACTGCGCATGGAGTTTGCGCCCTACCCTCTGGAGTACATGCTGTTTCCGCTGATCATCTGGGGGGCGTTGCGGGTAGGCCCTGCTGGGGCTGCGATCGCAACTGCCGTGGTCATCAGCATTGCCACCTGGGGCATTACTCAAAATCGAGGGCCTTTCATCACGAGTGCCACAAGTGCCAACCAGGCTGTTCTGGCGCTGCAGGCCTACATCTGCGTCTTGGCGTTTACCGGGCTGATTTTGGCGGCAGTGGTGGCCGAGCGAGAAAGGGCGCGGGCAGCGCTACTGGAGGAAAAGGAAAAGTCGGAGCAGCTGCTGCTCAATATCCTGCCCCATCCGATTGCCACCCGATTAAAGGAAGACCAGGCCACCATTGCCGACCACTTTGCAGAGGTGACGGTCCTCTTTGCCGATATCGTGAACTTTTCCCGGCTGTCGGCGCAGCTCAGCCCCCAAGAGCTGGTAGCGCTGCTAAACGATGTATTTTCTCGGTTTGACGAACTGGCCGATCAGCACCAGCTGGAAAAAATCAAGACCATCGGCGATGCCTACATGGCGGTTGGCGGGCTGCCCCACTACCGGGCTGATCATGCATCTGCGATCGCAGACTTTGCCCTGGATCTACAGGCGACTGTTGTTGAGTTTAGCCGCCGCACCCAGCGCCCCTTCCAGCTGCGAATTGGCATCAATACGGGGCCGGTTGTTGCAGGCGTGATCGGCACCAAAAAGTTTATTTATGACCTCTGGGGCGATACGGTCAACACTGCCAGCCGCATGGAGTCTTTTGGCATTGCTGAGCACATTCAGGTGACTGAGGCGACTTATCAGGTGCTCAAGGAAACCTACGCCTTTGAAGCTCGAGGAGAAATCTCGATCAAGGGCAAAGGCAACCTGCATACCTACTGGCTTAAGGGCAAGCGGCGAGTCCCGATCGAAAGCAAATAGAGTACTATGCTCTTTAGTGCATATAGACTATCCCCTATCCTCGGTCAAAATGGCCCTCGCTCACGCAATTCTGGTGTCTCTGCTTGACTGTCCCTGTAGCGGCTACGACCTGGCTAAGCGCTTTGATCGCTCCGTAGGCTTTTTTTGGGATGCTAGCCATCAGCAGATTTATCGGGAACTGGCCAAGCTTGAGGCCGAGGGCTATCTGGTGGCAGAAAAAATTGATCAGGAAGGCCGTCCTAACAAAAAAGTCTATGAAGTGACTCCCTACGGCAGACAGTTCCTCCAAGAGTGGATTGCCCAGCCCGCCGATATCAGCCCGGTCAAAGACGATCTGCTAGTCAAGCTGTTTGGGGGCCATTTGGTGCCCAAGGAGATTATCTTGAAGGAGCTGGAACAGCACCGCCAGCAGCACCTGGCCCGGCTGGCCGAGTACCAGGCTATTCAGGCTACCTTTCTGGAACAGCCACAGCTGCCGCTAGAGGCCGAATGTCATTACCTAACGCTGCTCAACGGCCTGAAATACGAAGAGAGCTGGCTGGCCTGGTGTGAGGAAGCGATCGCACGGATCACCCACCCCCGCTCCGTCCACTAACTTGTCCATTAACTTTGGTTTCATTTGGCTTTTCTGGGCTAGTTTACGCCCCGTTCTGGCAACACTAACCTTGAGCTGACTGTCTTTGGGAAGCGTGCCCTACCTCTCCAGGGGTACGTCCGCCCCAGCGTCGCTCCTACAGTTGCACTGCGCTAAGTCGAGCGCTCCCAAGTATGGTAATTTTTGGCATTGTTCTGCTGATTGCTGGGGCTGTTCTGTGGTTTGTCCGACGTAGGCAGCAAAATCGGGCGCTGAGTCTCAAGAGCGCCCGCAAAGTGACTACCGCTGAACTGCAGTCTACGGCTCGGGCAGTTGCAGACGAAATTGGTGGCGGTGACTGGCGTGACTATGTCAAGATTTGGGGCGAAATTTCGGTAGAAGCGCCGCTGCTGTCTGACCTGAAGCAGCAGCCCTGCGTTTACTACCAGTTCACCGTTCAGCGGGAATACGAAGAAACCGTGCGCCAAAAGAACGCTGACGGCGAGATGGAAACCCATACTCAGCGAGGCAGCGAAGTTCTTAGCAGCCACAGCCAGTCTATTCCCTTCTACCTGCACGACGCCTCTGGCAAAGTTCGCGTAGAGCCAGAAGGTGCAGACATCGAGACGATCGAAGTCGTCAATGATTTTCAGCCCGGAGAACCTGGCGGCGGACTGCTTTCCTATGGCCGGTTCAAGCGCACCCTAAGCCTGGGCCTGGGCACCAGTGACCGCCGCACCCTGGGTTACCGCTATCGAGAGACGGTCTTGCCGGTCGGGCGCTCGGTCTTGGTTGTAGGCGCAGCCGGCGATCAGCGCGACAGGGTTGCGATCGCAAAACCCCTGACCCCCACCCAGCACTTCATCATCTCCCTCAAACCAGACGAAGCCCTTACCCAAGCCGCCGAACGCAATAGCCAATGGGCCTCCTGGGGCATGATCGGCTGCCTATCTGGCGGCCTCCTAATCACCCTAATCGGCCTATTTGTCTAAACCCCAAAGCAGGGCGTGTTATGGACACACCCCTCCAGTCCCCCCTCTCTACCCCCAGTAACTTATACAAATATGACGCTGCCGACGAATAGATATGAATATATAACGGTGGACCCCGAAACATTAAAAAAAATAAAGGGGGGGGGGGGGTGGGGGATGTGAGGTGGGGGGGGGGG
>JACVRP010000066.1 GCA_014534385.1 Cyanobacteria bacterium Co-bin13 | reverse complement strand
TTGTTAATCGGTTGATAGATAGCTTCAACGGTGGCTTCAATCTGCTCTTGTAAATCAGGCGGACACAGGTCGATGTCATTCTTCGCGAAGTTACCGAACTTCTTGTTTAGCATTCGCACGATTTCGCGAGATTCGTTATTGACGATCGCACCTGTCTGTTTGTCCCACAGCACGGGCACCGTTACGCGTCCAGTAAAATCTGGTTCTGCTTTAAGGTAAATATCTCGCAGGTACTGAGCCCCGTTCACCGAGTCAGGGGTGGCTCCAGGAAAATCTGAAAAAAACCAGCCCTCATCTCCCATAATTGGGTCCACTGCCGATAGCCCAATTACCTCTTCTAAGCCCTTTAACTTGCGGGTAATGGCAGTTCGATGGGCCCACGGACAGGCCCAGGAAACGTAGAGATGGTAGCGCCCTGCCTCGGCCTTAAAACCGCTCGACCCATCGGCGGTAATCCAGTTACGAAAAGTCGTTGAGGGTCGGATAAAACGGCCATCTGTATCCTCCTGGTCCCGTTCCTTGACCCAGCTGCCCTCTACTAGCATTCCCAATGCCATGAGATCTCCTTGTCCTACTAACTCTTCTACCAAGCTATAGAAAACCTCAGTTATCAACTATTGACATCCTTCCCAAGGCTGCTCATCCTCCCAACGGTGGAGTCTTAGCCGTGGATGCTGCCGTCGGGTAGAGTTGCGCCTGTCAAAATTGCTCCGGTCAAATTGGTGCTGCTGATTTCTGCGCGAGTCAGCACAGCTGCTGTCAGGTCGGCCTCGGCCAAGTTGGCCCGCCCCAGGTAAGCATCTACCAGCATGACCTCGCGCAGGTTGGCCCGCTGCAGATCTACCCGGCTGAGGTCAGCCCGATTCATTCGGGCCATTTGCAGGTTGGCATCGGAGAGTTGGGCCTGCTGCAGCTGGGCTTCGGTGAGGCTGGCCCCCTGGAGCTGGCTGTGTCTAAGGCTAGCGCTGTTGAGAATGCAGCGAGACAGGTTGGCGTGGGTCAACACGGTTTCGTCTAAATCGGCCCCAGTCAGGTCAGCTTCCGACAGGTAGGCGTGGGATAAAATTGCGCCTCGGAGATTGGCTCCGGCCAAGTTCACGCCTCGTAGAACAGCCTCGCTTAGATTTGCGCCGCTCAGATTAACATTGGTAAGGTCAGCCCCGGCCAGGTTTGTGCCCCGCAGGTCGGCTTTATGAAGATTGGCTCCCCGTAAGTTCACAAAATAGCTGCGCCGCTCCAGTCGCAGGTTGGCTCCCCGCAGACAGGCTCCAGTCAGGTTGGCTCCGCTCAGGTCGGCGTTGCGCAAATCGGCCTCGCTAAGATTGGCATCCAGCAGGTCAGCCAGGGTCATGTCCGCACTTCGCAAATCTGCACTTTGCAGGCTGGCTCCATGCAAATCAGCGTCTCGCAGGACGGCTCCAGAAAGATCTGCCTGATTGAGGTTGGCCCCGGCTAGCTGCGCTCGGTGCAGGTTGGCCTTTCTAAAGTTGGCTCGGCTCAGGTAGGCCAGCATCAGGTTGGCATTTTCCAGGTCGGCCTGGGACAAGTTTGCGCCAATGAGATCGGCACCTTCTAGGTTGATGCCGACGAGGGGTTCGCCTTTAAAGTTCAGGTCTCCCTGGGCATAGTGGTGCAGTAGCTCGCTGGCGTTCATGGCTGTTATCCTGCTCTCGGCAGGGAAAGAGCAGTTTGGATTTGATCGGGGGGAGCAGACAGCACAGCGCTGGGTAAGGCAGCCGCTTCGGAGGGGCTAGGGGCAATTACCGGAGGTTGGTCGATGCCGCTACAGGGCGGGTCAGGGGGGTAGTAGGCTTTCATGGCGCGTGCGATCGCACCTGCTACAGCCACATTCTCTCCGGCATTATCCAGGCAGTGAGACAAAATAGTCAGCTTGCTTTCAAGGTCGGCAAAGGTGGGGCAGTAGTCAAAGATTTCCTGCAGCAGCTGATCCAGGTTCTGGCTCTTGAGCGCTGACCAGTCCTGGCGGCTGAAGCTAAAAGGCCCATGCAGGCAGGAATAGAGCAGTACCTTGGCCCGCAAGGGGTTGGCATAGCGCATAATTTCCTGCCGCAGCCCAAATAGGTTGTGGCGATCGGCCATGCCCACAGACGGCACAGGGGTGGGCCGCACCTCTCCAGCTGAGATGATCGGCACCGAGAGAGAGGCGTGCAGCGTGGTCATGTCCTGTACGGCCGCCGGAAACTGCTCGATTGAGGTAACATCGCTGCTGACCTCGATTGCTTCTCTGCCGGTTGGGGTCGATATCTGGGTCAACTCCGGCTCCGAAGCATAAAGCCGCTGGAATTGCTCAATAATGGCGTTGGCTAGCCGGGTATATTCGGCTTTGCGGTTGAGCCGCTTGACGATCCGGCTCAGCTGATACTTCAGGTCCTGGGCTGTTGGGGCAACGGTATGGGTTTGCCGCACCAGCTGCTCAAGGCTGCAGCTCTCTAGAATGTTGCGATCGTTTTCCCAAATGTTGTGGCAGATGCAGTAGAGCAGCTTACGAACCCGCAAAGCGTCGGACAGTTCTAAGGTGATGGCAATGGTTTCGTAGGGCTGGGGGGCAGCGGGGGCCAGCCCCAGAGCCGTTAACTCGCCCACCATTTGGGTCAATTCCATGGTCTGTCGGTACCACGGCTCTAGCTGCATCAAGACCGTAGCCGCCACGGCTTCGTAAAAAGCCCGGCGGTTTAGGCCAGCCACAATCCGGTTTAGCTGAGCTTTCAGGGCTGCCAGCGTTGGATACCGCTGCCTCATGGTTTCTAGCAGCGACTTCAGCTCAAACTGATCCAGCACCGCCGTATCGTTTTCCCACACCTGCTGGCAGGCTGCAAAGATCAGCTTTTTGATGCGCGGATAGTGGGTGTTGCTCTGAAGTCCGGTAATGGCCAGTGCCAGCGTTGCCTCTGGCGTCACGACTATGGGGTGGGTGGCGTCTGTCAGGGCAGTGTGGCCGTCGGCACCTTCGTCTTCTGGCAGCAGGTCAACCTGATACGCGGGCACCGGCTCCTGAATATTCTTGAGCTTCAGGGGGCCGAGAAAGGAGGCATTGAGCTGCAGCCGGGCTTTGACCACATCGTAAATCGTCTGAGAAATGCATAGCCCGCCTGGCTTAGCGTAGGTCTGCAGCCGCGCCGTGATGTTCACGCCGTTGCCCATCACGTCCGACTCGTTGACCAGAATGTCTCCTAAGTGAATGCCGATACGGTGCATTAATCCCGGAATGCCCGTTTGGTCCTGATTGAGATCGCTCAGCCGCTGCTGAATCTCCAGCGCACAGGAAACAGCCTGAACCGCACTGACAAAGTAGACCAGCAGGCCATCGCCGGTCGATTTCAGCAGGGTTCCTTCAAAGGCTTCGCACAGTTCTCCAATTAGCTTGAGGTCCCGGTCAATCAGCCGCAGCGTCGATTCCTCGTCAACCGACATGCGGGCACTAAAACCCACGGCATCGGTCATCATGATCGCCGCCAAAATGCGATGACGGGGGTTTGACGAAAGGACTCGGTTCTCCATGGGAGCGGGTTGAGAGGCCACTAGGTGCAGAGTCGGAAAAACATCCCCAGGGCTGCTTTCCCTATATGAGGTTGCCCTTTTAATGACCCCAACTCGCTATACAAAGACTCTCAAAGCGGAAAACCTTTACCGAGCCTTCATATCTGCGATCGCACCTCGTGTCATTGCAGCGATGGTTTGGTCAGTGGCCTTGGGCAATTGATAGTATTTTCCCCCTGCCGTTTTGGCCAGTTCTTTGCCAAAACCGGTCGAGACAAACTTGCGCTCGGTGTCGATGATCACGAGCTGGTAGCCCATTGCCCGGATGCGGCCAGCAATGCCTAGCAGCTCCTGCTTGATGTCTGGCTTTTCGTCGGGTTCTAGCGGCTCGCCCAGGGAACGGGCCAGCGGTACGTTGCCCCGGCCATCGGTGATGGCCACGATAATCACATTGCCGATATCGCCAGACTGTTGGGCGTTGGTGCCTACCCGCACGGCCTGAGTCAGCCCGTGGGCTAGCGGGGAACCGCCACCGCAGGGCAGCCGCTCTAGGCGTCGACGGGCCATGGCAATCGAGCGCGTCGGCGGCAGCAGCACCTCAGCCTGCTCCCCTCGAAAGGGAATCAGCGAGACTTCATCCCGGCTTTGGTAAGCCTCGGTCAGCAGCTGCATGACCGCGCCTTTGGCTGACTGCATCCGGTTAAGGGCCATTGACCCAGAAGCATCGACTACAAAGATAATCAGCGATCCGGCCTTGCGGGCCAGCCGCTTGGCCCGAATATCGGCCTCTTCGACCACGACCTTGCGGTTGGGGTAGCGCTCTCGGCGGGCTTTTTGATAGGGAGCCGCTGCCCGCAGCGTGGCATCTACGGCAATGCGCCGCACCGGGCCCTGGGGCAGTACTGGCTTAATGTAGCGGCCTCGCTCCTCGGAGAGCACCAGGCTTTGGCGGCCTGACTTGCCCTGCCGCCCCATGGTCTGAGCAAACAGCAGCATTGACGGGTCGAGGATGACGCCTTCTGGGTCAAAAATAAACTCCTCCGGCACGGAAGGGGGCGTCTCTTCCTGCTCTTCCTCGGGTTCGGGCTCGTCTTCTGATTTGTCTTCGGGCTCGTCTGGGGTGTCCTGCTCCTCAGACTCGTCCTGGCTTTGGGGCGGTGGGGGTGGCGGCGGTGGCGGCTCTTCCGCAGGGGGCTGTGGGTTTAGCGATCGAGGGATAATCACCAGCTCTACGGCGGCTCGCAGGTCTTCTGCCGTCACCGTTGCCCGCCCGTCGAGAGCGGCATGGGCCTTGGCCACCCGCACCGCAAACAGCTCTGCCCGGTGCCCCTGCACGCCGCCGCGCACGGCTTCGGTCACCAGATACTGCACCTGCTCTCGGGTAATGCGAACGTCCTTCAGCCACTCCCGCGCCAGGATGATCTGGGTTTTGAGGGCATCGAGTTCCTCGGCATACTCGGCTAGAAAAGCTTGGGGATCGCGAGCGAAGCGATTGACCTGCTCTACGACCTCGACTCGGTTTTCCAGGCTTAGCAGAGCATCGGCGGAAAGTGCGATCGCAATCCTGTCTAGCAAGTGCTCTCGCAGCACTCCCTCCTCTGGATTGTAGGTAGCAATCAACAGCGGCTCACAGGGATGCTGGAAACTGATGCCCTCGCGCTCAATCTGATTGCGCTTTTCCGAAAGCGTGCCCAGCAGCAGGTTAGCAATCTGCTCATCCAGCAGGTTAATCTCGTCGATGTAGAGCACGCCCCGGTTGGCTTCGGCTAGCAGTCCCGGCTGAAAGATTGTCTCTCCCGCTTTAATGGACTTGGCTACATCGACTGAGCCCAGCAGCCGGTCCTCGGTGACCCCCAACGGGATCTGCACAAAGGGAGCGGCAATAACTTGCGTAGGCAAATCAGCGACGTCGCGAGGCTCTGCCCCTAGCCGCTGCAGCGTTTCATCGTCCCATAGGCGAGGTTCTGTGGGATCGGCATTACAGCAGGAGCCTTCGATCACTTCAATGGGCGGTAGGAGCTGGTGCAGCGCCCGCGCCATCACTGACTTAGCCGTGCCCCGACGGCCAGCGATGACCACACCGCCTAAGCCCGGATCCACAGCGGCTAGCAGCAGGGCCAGCTTAATGGCTTCCTGTTCAATCACCGCCGTTAGGGGAAAAACGGTGGGCAGAGAAGGACTTGCAGCAACAGTCATGGAGCAGATGTGTAACGTCCGATCTTCCAGGGTATCAGGAATTGGGTGGAGGGGTGAGAGGGTGGATGGGGAGCGGGGGGGATGAGGGGGTGTGTGTTGCTGGGTTCTGCCTATTTCGACTTGGGCTGCTCAAGATCTTCTCGGAACCCGTTGTCGAGCTTTGCAAACTGGGCATTCTAGCAGCAGAAGAAAAAAGCCTGAGCAGATTGGCCTAGGCTCTGCCCTTGCTGCAAATCCTTGATAAGAGAACTCTGCCGTGTACACAAGCGCTGCTGCTTCCCATCGCCCTGGCTTTACTCCTGCCCATGCTATTTACTGCAAGTTTTTGATGGAGCGAGGGGCTTATGTTCCCTGCCATGTTCGGGTTCCTGATGTGCCTCAGCGGATTTCGGCAGTGGCTTTAGATGGCCAGTTCTATAGCTTTTTTAGGGCTATTCCCGAGGCCCAGAAGGCGCTTGCGATCGCAACTCGTCTGGGCAAACGCGACGATGAGATTGTTATGACGTTGACCCGTCGGGGCTACGGCATTTGGGTTAAGGAGCCTCAGGCTCACTATGCGCCGCCAGCTAAAGATCCGCGCCATTCTCTGAAGGCGGCCTTTGGCCCTTCCCCTTGCCTAATCTTGGGAGATGCCAGCAGCTACACCCGCTGCAGCCTGACTGTGCCCGATCTCAGCCAGGCTGTCGATGGGATTGGTCACAACGGCCGCTACTACAGCGTTTTTCGGCAGGTCTCAGAGGCGGCAGAGGCGATTGCGATCGCGGCTAAGCTCTCCCAAAGCGGCGATGAAACTCTGATGGTGATCACCAGCGGGGGGCTGACCTTGGCTGTTCGAGAACTGAATGCGATCGTGGCTAGCTGATGGCGAAGTTCTCCTCTCGCTCCAAATGCCTAATCAAAAGCGCCCCTATAGGGGCGCTTTTGATTGCAAAGAGAAGAATCTGCTTGGCCTAGCGAGTACTTCTGCCCGGCAGAATCGGTTGCTCTACAGCCTGACGGTAAACCTCAACATCATCGCTGAACTCGATCGGCAGCACGGCCACCACGTTTTCGTGGGGTCTGGGGATAATGACCCAGGTTTCTAGAATGCCGCCGGGCGTGTTTTCAGCCGCTTCTACGCCTGCTGCCATAGCGGCTTTAACCTCTGACACGTCCCCGCGAATATTGACGCAAAACCGGGCACTTCCGGCCCGTAGATAACCGACGAGCGTAACTCGTCCCGCCTTCACCATCGCGTCAGCGGCGGCCAAAACGGGTGGAAACCCTCTCGTCTCAAGTGACCCGACTGCCTGTGGCATTGCCGATCTCCTCAGAAAATCCTGTCAGTTTAGAAAAATCCAACCTCAATTGTACGAGGGTTGGGCACCGAAAGAAGACAATTCCAGCGTTATTAGTAGCCTTCCAGCAATTCTTTAAGGTTCGTCAGATTTAGTAATGCTGGAGCAGGGCTGCTTAAACCCAAAAGGGCTCTGACTCTGGCGTAAATTCAATAGGCAGAACGGCTTCAATGTTCTCCTCGGGATTGGGAATAATGATGTGGGTCATGACTTCGGCGTTGCCGGGGCAGGCATCGGCGGCAACCAAGCCCGCTTCTACAGCCCGTTTAACCTCGGCGATGATGCCGCGCACCGCGACAAACTGGCGGCCGCTCTCAGATCGATCGTATTTAACTAAAGTGACGCGGGCCGATTTTACCATTGCATCAGCCGCCGCTAGCACTGCTGGAAAGGTCTGTGTTTCAATCACGCCTACAGCAATCGCCATAACTCAAGTCTCCTGTACCTGGCCCCGTTCGATCCTCAACTATACCTTGATTCCGCTGGGCTGCGATGGGGCTGCAATGATTCGCTCACAGCCAGATTCGGGTCTGGCCCAGTCGTTGCGGCACTCCTTTGGATCGCCCCAGCAGAGGCTCAGGTAAAGTTCTGTCCGGGTCGCATCAACTTCAGCCCACTCCGCTTGAGAGATGAGCGTCTCTACGTGTTCGAGGGTGGTTGGGTGCGGCGGCGTTCCGGCTAGCCACAGTCGCATGCCGACCATTGCCTCTCGCCAAAAGCTGAGAACCGAGGCCCTGGCGGCAATCAGGGTGACTTTGTCCTGGGGAATAGCTGCTAGCTGGGGGTGCAGCTCGGGAAACTGGATGGAGCGCCCCTGGAAGCGGCAGGTATGCCAGACCAGTCCCGACACGCCATGCTCCTGCTGGTACTGGTGAATCTGGGCCCGGAAATCCTGAATGGCAAAGACTTTACTGAGCTTTTCAGGCCCCAGGGCTTTGGCAATAGCGGGATGATCAAGCCGTTGGCTGGAGGATAGCAGCAGGCGCTCTCCTTTCCAGGTGGCCCGGAGTTCCTGGTCGAGAATTTCGAGGAGCTGTTCGGTGGTGTAGCTCATCCGCCAACCCGGTAAAGTGCTTTTATTCTATCAACCGGACTTTCGGGAGCCTGTTCGCCTCTATAGTTTTGCCAGCCGATTTATCAGGAGATCATAGACTCCATCAGCATCCACTTGCTCGATTACCTGGGCATTGGGCGGTTGGCCTGTGGACTGCCAGCGATCAACCAGGGTTTGCCCCAGGGTGAGGCAGCTGTTGACTTCGATATCAACCCTTAAAGCTCGCCCTGAGAAGAGATGGGGGGCGAGCAAATAGGCAATAACGCAGGGATCGTGGAGCGGTGCGCCGGGGAGGCCATAGCGTTCGGCATCGGCGGTACCGTAGTAGGCCAGTAGGCTGGCGGCGGCCGCACTCACAGGGGTATTGAGGGCGCGAATTTGATCTAATCGTTCTGGGGTAGTCAGCACCTGGTGCGTCACATCTAGGCTGATCAGGGTCAGGTCTAGCCCCGCTTCAAACACCACCTGAGCAGCCTGGGGATCAACGTAAATGTTGAATTCGGCTGCTGGGGTAACGTTGCCCTGGGTAATCGCACCCCCCATGACCACAATGCGATCTATCTGATGTGCGATCGCAGGCTCCTGAATCAGCGCCACCGCAATATTGGTTAGCGGCCCCAGGGTGGCCAAGGTGATGGGCTGCTGGGTCTGGGTCAGCCGCTCAATCAGAAACGCCACCCCATGCTGGGGTTGGATTGCCCTGCTGGGGTTGGGGAAGGTCACGCCTTCTAACCCGGTTGTGCCGTGGACGTGCTCTGCCGTCAGCAGAGGGCGCAGCAGGGGCCGAGGGCAGCCAGCAAAAACGGGAAGCTCTGGGCGTCCGGCTAGCTCACAGATTTTGAGCGCATTTTGCTGGGTTAGCGACAGCGGCACGTTGCCTGCAACCGTAGTAATGCCCAGCAGATTGAGGTCTTCTGGAGAGGCCAGGGCGAGCAGGAGTGCGATCGCATCGTCAACACCGGGATCGCAGTCAATAATCAGAGGCAGGGCCGTCATGCCAGTCTCCCAAGGGCGCTTATTCCCCAGTCTAGAGTCATCTACGCTAGCGTAGGATCGTAGGTAAATTTTGGCAGCGTTCTTGCCTTTAAGCCCTGTGACTCCTTCTCGCTCCCTTTTGACCGCCTTCCTTCTAGGATTCAGCCTGTTCGTCACGGGCTGTGCCGGTAGCTCTTTGGGCAACTCCCTAGAGCGGTCTCTGGAGGCCGATCCCCAGCTGGCTGACAATCCCCCTTTTGGCACTCAGACCGGTAGCGGCGACTCCAGCACTGAGGTAGAGGGCGATACTGCAGCTACACCCACCCCTGATGCAGGCAGTCCTGCCGAACCAGGGCAATCAGACTCTACTACAGCGGCGGGTGCCCTTCCCGATAGCAGCTCGGAGGCTGCTGTCCTCGCCGAAGCGCCTGAAGAACTGCGCCCCTATGCGGGTGACTTGCTGGCACTAGATCTGCTTAGCAAGGCTCCTGCCGAGGGCGAGACGCAGACAGCGCAAGGCTTTAGCCCCAACCAGGTGATCACCCGCAGCGACTATGCCCGCTGGCTGCTGACAGCAAACAATCGCTTCTACAGCGATCAGCCCGACCGAAGAATCCGGGCTGGTATTGCCAGCGCCACGCCCGCCTTTAAAGACGTGCCCACTTCCCATCCCGACTTTGCAGCGATTCAGGGATTGGCCGAAGCTGGCCTCATCCCCAGCGCCCTTACCGGCAACTCCACTGCCGTCAATTTCCGCCCAGATGACCCGCTCACCCGCAAAGATCTGATTCTCTGGAAAGTGCCGCTAGACACTCGCCAGGGCCTGCCAACTGCATCCGTAGAAGCCGTTACCGAAAGCTGGGGATTTCAAGACGCAGGCAAAATTGAGCCTCTAGCCTTGCGGGCCATTGCAGCCGACTATCAAAACGGCGAATTCTCCAACATCCGCCGTGCCTTTGGCTACACTACCCTGTTTCAGCCTGATCGAGGGGTAACCGAGGCCGAGGCTGCCGCCGTTCTCTGGCGATTTGGCTCCCAGACAGAAGGGGTGTCGGCAGCTCAAGTGCGGCAGGGAGATGCGGCTCCAGCTGCGGCGGCCAGCCCTGAAACGCGCTCCCAGCCTGCCCAGCCCCGACCGTCTACAACCCGTTAACGCTCGCGCTAAAGCTGCTCTGCTAAAGTCGCCAAAATTAAAAGGCCAAAAATAAAGGGAATGCAAGGGTTAAAACACCCCTGCACTCCCCTGTCTAACTTCAGGTTTGTGAAAACGCCTAGAGAATACCCATGTTGCTCAGGCCCAAAATCGCGCCTGCGCCGAGGATATGCCCAAAGCTTGTAGTCGCCAGCAGTGCTGGCAGGCTCAGCCCTCCAAAGAACTGGGGTGCGGGCAGCTGTGGCCCAACATTGGGGTACTTAATGGTGAGTCGGCCAATTACGATCGCCAGAATGTTGGCGATGATCATCACGAGGCCCACTTTGGGGCTCCAAGCAGATGTATCGGCAAATAGTGCCAGCACAGGTAAGAAGTTCAAGGTACCGTCTCCTCAAAAAGAAAACAAAGCAAAGGCAAAGCCCAATCCACTGAAGGGGAAGCCAGCACTTTAGAGACTGGTCCGCTCCCTTGAAGAGCCTTAGCCATACTTTATCCATGTCGCCCTAAAGCCCTGTTATCCTTTGTTGCAAGACTTTACAAACCGCTGATCCCCAAAGCTGGCAGCCTTGAGCCCTGCTGCAAATAGCATCCCTCCAAAGACTGTCTTCGGGTTCCTGTATGCCTTGGAGCGGCCGTAATTTTTAACGCCAAGCCTGCTAAAACCACTTCAAATCTGCAGATACAATCAATAGGCACCGACGCAGGAGCAAGGTATGGAACGCGGGCTGCTCTGGCTGCCTCTGCTAGCTGTTTTCATTGGGCTGGCTTGGGCAGGCTGGAATGAGTATCAAAAAGTCGAAGCGTATAAGGTTTGGGCGCAGCAGTTTGAGCGGGCAAAGTACGATATTTTTGCCGTCCTAGGGCAGTCTGGAACTCTGCTAACCTGGGGCACCCCCACCCGAAAAGGCCCGATTGCGCTGAAAACCCTGTCTCTGCCGGAAGTCAGCCAGATCACCTTAAAGGCGGATGGGCAGACCGTAGATCCGGAAAATCCGCCTGAAAAGGTCCGTCGCAGCGCTCTGGTGCTGATTTTGAGGGATGACAACTCTCAAGAAATTCCGTTTACTGAGATCTCCCTGGCGATTCAGTGGTTGAATTACTTGCGCCGAGAGATACAGGCGCTACAATCGGCATCAAATTAATTTACGACCCTATCCTCAAGGCAATGAAAATGGCCTTTCTCGAAGTAATCCAGCAGCTATGACCCATCTCTCCTCTGTTTCTCCCAATGAGCTGAGAGAACGCAGGCAATCCCTCCGGCGGCAGCGACGAGTTCACCTACTGCAGGGCTTTTGGCAGATCCTGGCAATGACTGGCCTGACTGCGGGTCTTTTTTGGGGGGCAACTCGGCCTATTTGGCTAATTAAAAGTGCTGATCAAATTGAGGTAAAAGGTAATCATCTACTCTCGGATCAGGCCATTCAGTCGCTGATCCCCATGGAGTACCCAAAACCGCTGCTTAAGGTTGAACCTGCCACATTGGCTCAACAGCTCCGGTCCAGGGCTCCCGTTACTCAAGTTACCGTTACCCGCCAGCTCTTTCCTCCCAC
>JACVRP010000525.1 GCA_014534385.1 Cyanobacteria bacterium Co-bin13 | reverse complement strand
CGCTGTAGCTCGCATCGGTACTGGTGACGGTGTGGGTGATAACTCCGGTGTGGGGAGAGCCTTCCGTCGCCGTGTCATTTACCGCCTTAACGGTAATGGTCTGGGGCGTTGTGTCGCTGAGGGTGAGCGTGACCGACGAGGCAAAGCCGATGCCATCGAGACTAAGGCGAGTCTGGTTGTCGGGAGCTGCGATCGCAACCTGTACCGGGGCCGTGGGGGTCGTTCGCAGGGCCAGGGTGTAGGTATCGGTAGTCTCGCCTTCTTCATTGACATCGGTGCTGCCGCCCGACTCCAGCAGTGTGATGCCGGGGGCAACGGCAGTGGTGAGCTGAAAATTATCAATCGCTAGGCCGTGATCAGACCCCGAATTGTCAATATCGACCCAGCGGAACCAGATTTCTTCACCGGGGGCCAGGGAAAAGCCGCTGAGTGTGCTCGATAGGCTGACTTGGTTGGCGTTGCCGTCTAGCGCGCCGGCGCTGCTGGTGGCGATGGGGCCAACAAAGTCCAGCGGGTCAAAATCAACCCAGGTGCCGCTCGTTAAGCCAGAAGCGCCAATCTGGTAAGCAAAGTCGAGCTGATGCTGGGCCGTGTTGCCACCGTTGCGCCACTGCTCACCCACATAGCTAATGAACAGGGAGGAGAGGGTGTCGCTCGTATCGTTGAAGAACCGCGCCCCGTAAAAAATGGTGCCGGTGGAGCCAGAGGCAACTGAGCCCAGCGCCCGCTCGCCATTGCCTGCTGCCCCAAAGCTGTAGAGTGCGCCAGCATTAGAAGAGCCTGTGCCGCTGTTGTAGGTCGGCCGGGTGGAGTACCAGCCTGCCAAGGTTTGGCTGTCGGTCCAGGCAATATTGGTGCTCGTGTTGGCTAAGCTATCAAAGGTCTGGGAGTAGGGGTTGCTGAGTGCGATCGCGCCCTCAGGCACCAGAGAATTGAGCGTCGTAGGCATAAGGGTTAGAACTGGGTGGGTGAAAAGCTGAGTATGCGCATAACAAAACCGCCCAAATGACCCCATTGGCAGCTGAGGGCAGGCCAAATGTGCGCCTACAAAAGACTGGGCGCTACCTGGAACCTGCCCCAAAACAATAAGGTTTTTTAGGAAGCCTGAGCTCTGCTTCCCTCTCGATCTGCAGGGGTGAACTTGCCGTCGCCGAGCAATCAGCCCTAAGCGGACAAATTGTGCAGTATTAGCCGAGAAGCGAGCTTAACAGACCATATTTGTGCGGTTTTTGCTGTATCGGTAATTGCCCCTAGAAATTTAGCACCCCTAGTAGGTTTAAGGCATGTCAGCTAGACGACAATGAACGTGAAAATTGTGTAAAGGGATACGGGCGCGCTCCTAGGTTCCAGCCTGGGGTGGCTGTCTTGTCGTCGGGCCTGGCCGCAGCGCTTAACCTTCGTAGAGGTCGAGGGCCTGCAGCACTTCGGCTAGCGAATTGGCCTCAGCAGGTTTGAGTAGATAAAAGTTGATGCCCAGATCGTAGGCGCGGGGCAGGTCGCGGTTGCCAAAGGCGGTCAAAGCGACGGTCGGCAAGTCGGCAAATTGGGGCTGTTGCCGGATCCACTTGAGCAGGTCTAGACCCGACATACCGGGCAGCCTCAGATCTAAGACGACTAGGACCGGCAGGGGATATTGTTTGCGATCGCAATAGGCCCCCTCACCCTGTAGATAGCGCACTGCATCCTGCCCGGTCTCTACTACCTTCAGGTCAAACGCCGAGCCTAGTTGCCGAAAAGCGCGCTTTAAAGGAAACAGGTCTGGCGCATCATCTTCTACAACTAAAACTGTTTTCTGCTGGGTCATTTTTCCTTCTACATACCAAAACTCAACTGATACCCAATTGGGGAGGGCGGTTGAAAATTAGCCAAAACAAACCAACCGCTTTTACCATTTCTAGCAGCCCATCGGTATCGGGCGGCTTAACCAGGTAAGAATTAGCCCCTAAGGCGTAGGCACGGTCAATATCTATCTGATATTCCGAGGACGTCAGAACCACAACTGGCAAGTGCTTTAGGGTAGATTCACTTCTCAACCAGGTTAAAACTTCAAAGCCGGAGTAACGCGGCAGCTTCAGGTCGAGCAGCACCAGAATAGGTACCGGGTAGCGATCGCGGTCTTGATAAACGCCCTGCCCCTGAAGATAGTGAATTGCCTGTTCCCCATCGGTGACTACCTCCAGAGGGCTGACGGCATTGGCTTTGCGAAAGGCCCTTTGGATTCTAAAGACATCGCCCGGATCATCTTCCACCAGCAAAATGGTGTGATACAAACTGCTCATTCCGCTCCCCGTAGCTCAATCCAAAACCGACTGCCCTGACCTGGGGCAGACTCTACACCAACTCGTCCACCTAGGCGCTCTGCGCCCTTTCGCACAATTGCCAGCCCAATGCCTGTGCCTGGATAAGCGTCTCTGCTGTGCAGCCGTTCAAAAACGCCAAATATCTGCTCTTGATACTCTGGCTCAATGCCAATACCGTTGTCTTCGACCCAAAGACGCACTCGCGCTGAAGAAGGTGAGTCGGAGGTAACTCCAGCGGCTGAGTCTGTTAGCACCTCGGCCCAGATTCGCACCTGGGGCTGACTGCCTGCGGGCACAAACTTGACTGCATTGGACAGCAGATTAACCACCATCTGCACTAAAACGGGCCGCTGCCCAATCACGCTGGGCAGG
>JACVRP010000615.1 GCA_014534385.1 Cyanobacteria bacterium Co-bin13 | reverse complement strand
TACGGTTACCGAGATCGCCTAGCATCTCCGTGATCCCACGGAGCAGACACACCCTGGAATAATTCGGTAGAATGGCCTCTTGTAATTAAAAGTGCGCCCCTTCGGGTCATCTTCTGTGCCTATGGGTCAACTCAATAGTGGCATTACGCTCTTTCTGAGCTTGCTGGTTGAAGCCATGCCCTTCCTCCTGATGGGGGTCGCCTTTTCAAGCATTCTGCTGTTTTTTGTGGATGAGCAAAAGCTAATTGCCGTGTTGCCGCGCAACCCGATTTTGGCGGCTCTGGCAGGTAGTTTGGTTGGCTTTTTGTTCCCGGTGTGTGAGTGTGGCAACGTGCCGGTGGCTCGGCGGCTGCTGATGCAGGGCGCACCTACGGCAGTGGCGATTGGCTTTTTGCTGGCTGCTCCTACGGTCAACCCAATTGTGTTTTGGGCGACCTGGGTGGCGTTTCGAGACCAGCCAGAGATTGTGTTTTTACGGCTGATCTTTACGTTGCTGATCGCAACGACGATTGCGGCTGTCTTTAGCAGCCAAAAGGACATGCGCCCGTTTCTGCAGCAGAACCTGTCTCGGTTAATGCCCGATCCGGCAGACGCTTCAGCGCAAGATAATTCTGATGATGCTTCTAAGCTGCTGAAGTCGGGTACTTTTTTGCTCCAGTCTCCGGGAAAAACGCTGCAGCTCAGCGCCCCAGCCGGTCAAACCCTGGCGATGGCTGGTTACATGCCAAAGCCTTTTGGCGATCGGCTGCGGCTGATGGTAGACAACATGATTTTGGAGCTGCGGGAGCTGGGGGCGGTGCTAATTATCGGGAGTGCGATCGCAGCCTTCGTCCAGGTGGCCATTCCCCGCGAACTGGTGATCAGCCTGGGGCAGGGCCCGGTCACCTCGATTCTGGCCATGATGATTTTGGCCTGGGTAGTTTCCATCTGCTCCACCGTAGACTCCTTCTTTGCCCTGTCGTTTGCCTCCACCTTTACCAGTGGCTCACTGCTGGCTTTTCTGGTGTTTGGCCCCATGATCGACCTAAAAAATATCAGCCTGCTGCTGACGGTGTTTAAGGGCCGAGCTATTCTCTATCTGTTTGTGCTGGCTGGTCAGCTGGTCTTTGCCCTGTCTCTGCTGATGAACCTGTACTGGACCTGATCAGGTCTGTTCTAGGCGTCTACAAAAACTTCTATGGCTGCTTCCTCCCGTTCTGTTTCGCGCCGAAAAGGCTCTATTCCCTGGTCAATGGTCGTGGATCTGCTGATCCTGGGCCTCTGGGGCGCTATGCTGGTGCGCTTCTGGGTAACAGGCCGGATGGCCCTGCTGCTGCACCCCGACTACCAGTGGCTGGCCCACTCAACCGCAATTTTGCTGCTAGGGCTGGCCGCTTTGCGGGGGCGGCAGATCTGGCAGCAGGTGGGCCGCTTTTCTCGCCTGCCGCCGGTGATTACGGCAGACGCCCACATCAGCCTGCTGCCGCGCCAGATCAGCAGCGGTCTGCTGCTGGCGGTGGCTGTGTTTGGCCTGATCTACACCCCTCGCCCCTTCACCAGCGATACGGCCCTGCAGCGAGGCGTAGCCGATACACTGAGCATGACGCGATCGCAGCCCCAGCGCTTCACCCTCAACACCAATCCTGAGGAGCGCACCATCATCGACTGGGTCCGCACGCTCAATGTTTACCCCGAACCCGATGCCTATGCGGGCAAAAAAGCCAACGTTGCCGGCTTTGTCATCCATCCCCCCGGCTGGTCAGAAAACTATCTAATGATCTCCCGCTTTGTGCTCACCTGCTGTGCTGCCGATGCGTACCCAGTGGGGCTGCCGG
>JACVRP010000396.1 GCA_014534385.1 Cyanobacteria bacterium Co-bin13 | reverse complement strand
TTCATTTTTATTTGTCTTACTAGAGATTAACCTGAGTCTTTGCCATGCTTTCGTTTTGGGCTAAAACCAGCGGCACCAGGATCAATGTCATGACTATTCTGCTGGGAACGGGCGTCGGGCTGCTGCTGCGCGATCGCCTGCCTCAGGCCATGCGACAGATTATCACTCAGGCCGTGGGGCTAATGACCCTGGTAATCGGTTTTAGCATGGTGCAGAGCCTACCTCAAATTGAGGCAGGGCCAATTGACGGCATTATCCTAGCGCTGCTGGCAATGGTGGCTGGGGGCCTGCTGGGGGAATGGGCTCAGATTGAGAAACGCCTGATCGATGTGGGCGACTTCTTGAAAAAACAGTTTCGAGGCGGAGGCCGGTTTACAGAGGGCTTTGTGGCGGCCAGCCTGCTGTTTGTGATTGGCCCCATGGCGATTTTAGGCAGCCTCAACAACGGGCTATCGGGCGATCACACTATCCTGGCGCTCAAGTCCACAATGGACGGGCTAGCCTCCATTGCGCTGACGGGCAGCTATGGGGTGGGAGTTGGTTTTTCAATTTTGCCGGTCTTTATCTACCAGGCAGGGTTGTCGCTACTGTCAGGCACGTTGGCTACAACCCTGCCCGACCCCGTCAACGATCCACGCATTCTGATCGTGACGGGGATTGGCGGCATGATCATTCTGGGGCTGAGCCTTAACCTATTGGAGGTAGGCAAGGTCAGGGTTGCCTCATTTCTGCCAGCGCTGTTGGTAGGACCGCTGGTGGTTGCGGCTGCACAGGCCTTACAGCCATAGACTACCTGGTCAAGCATCTGGCAGGGTCGCTGCAATAGAGCGGCAGTCTAGCGGTGAAGTTGCACCGTCTGCCACAAGCTGAACGCTGCTAGGCGCGTAGCCGTTAGCGTGCAAATGATACTCCAGGGCTGCCTGAGCTGCTGCAATTGTCGGCAGACAGTAATGTACTCGAAAGAGAAAAGACAGCTCAGAGCAGGCAGTGCCAGAGGGGCACTCCCAGATCTCCAGCCTGACGCCCAGTTCCTGCGACGTCAGGCGGTAGCACACAGAATTATCGGCTGTAGTTAGGGGCATATCCGTTAGCAGTTAAAGGGGCTAGGACTGTAACTGCCTCAGAATGCCCACCTTCAGAGAATCTACTGTCTATTTACGCTGGGCCAAAATAAGTCTCAACAAAACTGCCGTGGAGCCCATAGGGAATGTGGTGGCTCAGCTTCAGCCGGGCAACGGGTTCAGCGTCCAGGTTTTGAGCATCTAGAATCACCAGATCAGAGCAGGTGCGCTCAGCGTTGTACACCAGAACCAAAATCCAGCCCTCATCCTCCGACTGCCCTTGGGGTCGGGGTACAAAGACCGGCTCTCCAATGAAGCCTCGGGGTGCGGCGCTCCAGAGCTGCTCCTGCTTAGTCTCTAGGTCAAGCTTGAGAATTGCCTGGAGAGGCGCATTGCCCGTCGGTGAGTCGGTTGCCCCAATGAACAAATAGCGGTGGGAGAGCCCAACCCGTTCAGGGTTAAGCGTCGGAAACTCAACGCTGCGGCTGACCAGCGGAACAGGATCTGCGGTGCCAGCAGCCAGATCAACGGTAAAGCGCCAGAGCTGACCTTCAGGGACCTGGTCGAAATCAACGTTGAGATAGTCCTCGCCCCCTTTAAGCGAGGGGAAATCACCGTAGCGAATGGAGTCGATTACTATGCGCCCGTCGGCTTCAAACGCATTGGCGTGGTGGAAGACAAAGCAGGAATCGGTATCGATAAACTGCACCTCTCCCTCACCGTTTCTAGGGATCACGATGATCTTGGTAGGGGCCTTTTCGTTAAAGGCAATGCACTCTGCCGCTCCCTTAAAGCCCATGACGTAGGGCAGCGGGTTCAGCGTCACCGGGTTTTGGAAGAAAATAGCGTAGTTGGGGGTGATGACAAAGTCGTGTAAGAAGGCAAACCCCGGTACGGTGTGGCTGTGGCTCGAGATCGGCTTACCGTCTACGTCAAATTCGTGGAGGGTGATGGTGCTAGAAACGCCGCTTTTAACGGAGAAGCCGACCATACGAGGCTGCCCATCGTGATGGCCAGGGTCGAACTTGGGGTGAGCCGTAAATGCGCCACCGGGGGCAATGAGACCCTCTAGATAATCAAGGCCGATAGTTTCTAGGGTTTCGGGGTCAAGGCGGTGGGGTTCTGCCGCTTCCCATAGCGCCAGCAGCTTGTCGCCCCAGTAGACGACGTGGGTATTGGCAATATTTTTTAGCTTCAGGTCAAACGCATTGGCCAAGACGCCGCCTGGCTTTTGGGTGCCAAAGACGCCCCGAAAAACGGGCTTGCCCTGTTTTTGCTCGGCCACGTACCCTTCGGTGCGAATGTAGCGGCTGCGGAAAAAGGCTCGGCCATCTTTAAAGGCGATACTGTTGATCAGACCGTCGCCATCAAAGGGGTGCTTGACTGGGTAGCCGTTGACGTCGAGCAGCCCAGGCCCATTGCGAAAGAGGGTCCCCTCCAAATCGCTTGGGATTTGACCTTCGATGTCTTCAATCCGGTAGGCAAATTCTTGGGGCTGGGAGCGGTAGCCACCCTGCCAGTCTTTCAGGCTAAAGCTTTGACTGTCTGAAGTCGCGTTCTTTTCGGTGGTTTGCATTGCTGGGGCAGTATTGAAAGGGAGAACAGGTCGAAAGATGGGGCTGCTATTTTTGCAATTCCATATCCAGGTCTCGCACGACCACGGGCGTATCAGCCGTCTCGTTCTCCAGGGACAAGGAAAGTTGTATGCCAGAGGCCGCCTGCAATTGGGGCAGGGCTTCGGCATCTTCCGACTGGCCCTGGGAAGAGGTGCTGGGCAGCAAAAATAGCAGCGGCAAGGGCAGAAGTGTCGTCAGGTTGGTGATCAGCACCAGCAGCCAGAGATGGTCAAACTGGTTTTCGGTCACGCCTAACCAATAGGTCAGCAGGGCTCCCAGCTCGTGGGAGAGCAGCCCAGCCAGGTTCACAATTGACATTAACAAGGCAAATAGCGTTGCTTCCACTCCCGGAGGACAGAGGCGGGCTGATAGCACCAGCACCGGCATGAAGGCAATCTGGCCCATTACGGTTAGCACCATGCTGTCGCCCAGGCTGAACCAATAATCATCAATGCCTAGGCTGCGGTTGGCGTGGGTGACCAGCAGCAGGGTAGTCATGCCCAGAAGAGACGAGAGCACTGTAGACCAGCCAAAGATGACACGGAAGGAAACCGCTTTCAAAAACCGCTGGAAAATCCAGATCCCTAGAAGCGCGGCAATGCTGGTGACTAGGCGCACCCGTCCTAAAAACTCGGGCTGAAACCCCAAATCGTTGGTGGTGAAAAAGAAGAAAGCTGAATCGGCGGAAGGGGTCGCCTGCCACAAGAAAAGAAACAGGGCCGGCATCCAGATCGCCTTTTGGCTGATGGCTTTACGTAGGTCGGTGACCTGACCCCAGATCACGGCCATGTTGGGCCGTTTCTCTACCGGAGATTCGGCGATCATCCAGGCCACTACCGACACAATCAGCGGAAAGAGCGCTGTGATAGCAAATATGGTGCGGGTCGAGACCTGCTCTAGCAGCAGGCCGCCTAGGTAGGCCGTAATTAATCCGCCCACAGCAGAGGTGCCCCAAGCCAAAGACTGCAATGAACCGGCATCGCTCTGGGACTCGCGGCGGGCGCGTTCGACAACAAGGGAATCGACAATGACGTCGCTGACGGCAACTGCGAGGGAGCTGAGGGTGATGGCTGCGATCGCAGCCCATCCCGTCTGCACCACGGTCGCCAGAGCTACCC
>JACVRP010000071.1 GCA_014534385.1 Cyanobacteria bacterium Co-bin13 | reverse complement strand
GCAATCTCCTTGTGGTAGCCGCTTTACAGGGATTGCTATAGCCCTTCGGGCAATAACCCTAACGGGTATGGCTGCGCTAGGGCTTCGCTTTTCTTGAATGCCCCTTGGGCTATGCGCTTCGCTCGCAATGACTAATTAGGGCGATCTACTTAATTCTGGTGATGATTCGTTTAGTGGAAAGGAGAATCGCTGACAAATAGCAAGAATCTTCAAGCTGATCTGGCATCGCCTCAATACAATTATGGGGGCTTGAAGCAGGTCAAGAGGGGATGAAACGGATTCTATGAAAGAGGATATCTTCGCAGAATGACGGAGGATACCCGCGCCCTGACCCAGCAGATGCAGGCACAGGCCACGCCTCCACCTCCCGATGCTGATCCTATTCAGTTGTCCCGTCAGGGGTATCGGCAGATCATTTCGCTGGCTGGAGCCGTTGAAGATGCAGTCGTCAAAGAGTACGCTGCCGATTCGGTAACACCGGCTGTACCGCTGCGGCTGTACAAGCCTTACACAGAGGGCGACGGTCTGCTACCGGCCCTCGTGTACTTTCATGGGGGCGGTTTTGTTAGCGGCGGCTTTGATACGCACGATCGCCAGCTGCGAGCGCTGGCGAATAGCGGTGGCTGTGCTGTCGTCGCTGCTGGGTACCGGCTCGCGCCGGAGTTTCCTTACCCCGCTGCGCCAGAAGACTGTTTTGCTGCATTTCAGTGGGTGATTCAGCAGGCTGAGAAGCTAGGTCTAGAGGGCGCTAAGGTGGCGGTTGGAGGAGATAGTGCGGGGGGACTGCTGGCTGCGGTTGTCTGCCTGATGTGCCAAGACCGCAAGGCTAGCCAGCCGGTTGCCCAAATCCTCGTTTACCCCAATACCGATTTGGCCAGCGACACGCCCTCCTGGCACGAGTTCGACTTTTTACATCCCCAGGGTCCGCGCGAGAAGTTTGTAGCCCAGATGGCTCTGTACGTTACTGACCCTGACGAACAAAAACAGCCCTACGCCTCACCTTTGCTGGCCCCAGATGTGTCGGGTTTGCCGCCTGCTCTGATCATCACGGCAGAACTTGATCCTCAGCGAGACGAGGGGGAAGCCTATGCTCAACGGCTGCGGGAGGCGGGCTGTCTTGTCACCCACACCCGCTATCCTGGCGTGCTGCACGGATTCTTTCAGCTAGGTGGCGTGATTGCCTCTGGTAGAGCTGCGATCGCAGAGGTTGCCGCCTACCTCCGGCTTCGCTTTGGGTATTAACGCAAGCAATACACGGCTGATCATGCGGCTGCAGATACGACGCTCTATTCTGTCAGCTGAGTGGCTGTTTCCTCCGGGTCATTCAAGGTATATTGCTAACAACCAGCCCTGATGCTCATCCTGGATGAACATACTGCCTGTGTCTAGCTGCGATCGCTGCTGCTTCTACGCCCACAACCCCTATTTAGTCTGCGCTCTTCATCCAACGGGGCCAGAAAGCAGCGCCTGCCGAGACTTTGAAGAAGCCACACCAGAGCAACGGCTGCAGACAAAAGACTGGTTTTACCCTGCTAGCTGGATGCCTCTACAGGCCCGCCAGCGGCTAGCCGAGGAAGACTGGATGACCTTTTGGACCGGCGGCGAAGACGAGTCTTTAGATTGGGGCCCCTAAGTGCCTTAGCGCAGGGCCTCAGAGCAGGAACTGCTCAATCGCATCGGCCACACCATCGACCTCAACGCTGGGAGCTACCCAGTCAGCGGCGTCTTTCACAGCTTGGGGCGCATCTCCCATCGCCACCCCAATGCCTGCGTACCGGATCATCTCTAGGTCGTTGAAGTTGTCGCCGACGGTCATCACCTGATCGGGTTTGAGATCGAGCAGTTCCTCTGCCAAGTACCGGACAGCAGCGCCCTTATTGGCGTGGGGATGAGTTGCTTCAAAAAACGTATCGACGGAGCGAGTCAGGTACACTTCCTCCGGCGCGTACTGCTGCCCCAGCTTAGACAGCAGATCGGCAATCAGCGCCGTATCGCGACTGAGGGCCAGCAGCTTCGTGGTTTCCAGGGTGCCGTTCTGGTGCAGCAGCCGATGCAGATCTCCCACGACCAGCGGCTCTACGCCAGAGCGAGCCGCATAGGCAACGGTATCGTCAATAACGGCTCTCACATGAAGCGCATCGTCAATATAGAGATGAATGGAGAGGGCACTTTGGGCCTCTAGAGGAGCCAAGTGGGTCAAAATCTCCAGGGCCAGGTTGCGGGGCAGGGGGCTGTGGCGCAGCAGCTTTTGGGTGCGGGGATCTTTGATAAAAGCACCTTGGTACGCCATCAGCGGCAGGGTAGACTCAACCACCTGATGAAACCGCAGCGCCGATCGGTACATGCGCCCAGTTGCGATCGCAACCTCTATCCCCCGCGCCTGCACCGCCCGCACCCGCTCCAGCACGCGATCAGTAATCAAATTGGAGTGTCCGGCCAAGGTGCCGTCAATATCGAGTACCAGCAGTCGAATATCAGCGGTCATACGTTTTTTTCCCTCAGGCCTGTCACGCTCTCCATTATCTCCAGATTTGTCAAGGGATTGGGGGCAACTGGGGACAATTTGGCCCATCGGGGGTAGACTTGAGCACTTGTAGGCGCACTCACCAAACTCACTAGATTCAAAGCCCGCTCTATGAACCAGAGCGCCCATCCACGCCAGATTACCTATCGACTGCTGCTGACTACCCTCTGGGCAGTACTGCTGACCCTAACGGTAGAAGCCAGTGCCGGGTGGGCTAGCCAGTCGCTGACGCTGCTGGCCGAGTCGCTGCACACATTGGTAGACGGCTTTAGCACGCTGCTCAGCCTGATTGCGATCGCATCCCCCCATCGCCCCCTGGGTCGAGAGGTGTGGGGCCACGGTCGGCTAGAGGTCGGCATGACGCTCATGCTGACCGGCTTTCTTGGCTTTACCGGAGTCAGCCTGCTGTGGGTAGCGCTGCGCCAGGTCTATGGCGTTATGACCGGCAGCCGTACTGCCCTTCCAGCCAGCTTGGAACCCCAGGTCGTGCAGTTTACAGCCGTCATGGTCATCCTCACCGTGGCCCTGGGTATCTATTCGGGGTACCAGGCCCGCACCATCAACAGCCTGTCGCTGCGCCTCAATACGCAGCACTTCCTACAAGATGCCTGGCTAAGTCTAGTCATGGTGGCCGTACTGCTCGCCATCTGGCAAGACCAGCAATGGCTAGATCCCGTATTTGCGATCGCGCTGCTAGCACTCCTGCCGCGCAGTCTGTGGCGCGTTCTCAACGCCCAACTGCCCATGCTGCTCCAGCCGACCGCCATCGCCCCAGAAGCCATTGCCCACACCGCAACTCAGGTCGAAGGCGTCACCCGCTGCATCCGCATCCGCTCCCGAGGCATGGTCGGGCGTCAGGTGTGGATTGAGCTGCACCTGGCCCTTCACCCCGAATTTATGGACTCAGCCGACCAGATCGGCGAGCAGATAGAAGCCGCCCTACGCCAACGTTACGGCCCCTTAAGAACGCAAATTTGGGTGGAAGAAACCCAGTCATACCCCAATCACTTCACAGCCATGCCCAGCTCCTTGGATACTCCGGGGTATCCCCACGAGGCAGATTGGAACTAAGCCTGCATCGGCCCCAGATAGCGGGTCAAATATGGCGAAAAGACCTCATAAATCAGGGTCAGGGGCTTGCCGTGATGCCAGAAAAGGTAGTGCCTACCCCAGAAGGGGCCTTGCTCGCCAAAGGCGGCTTCTAGCGGTTCACAATGGCCGTAGTGGAGGCCCTGGACGTCGCGATAAAGCTCTGTGCGCAGCCGGGCCAGGCTAGCCCAGATCGGCAGGGATCGGTTCTGCAAGTACTCATCTACGTGGCTGGCTTCCCACCAGGAGGTGGCGTAGGCTAGCCGCTGCCCCGAGGCTGTCCGCAGCCAGACCTGCCGCCGCAGGCGGGGGCCAGGGACCGCCCGGAGAATGTGGGGCGCGCCATCGGGGTCCATGCCCACCAGCGACATATCAATGACGTCAACTTCGGTGCGTTCCCGCGTCAGCAGGTGTAAGTGACGGGTGGGGGAGCCGTCGCCCAACAGCAGCATTTGCCAGGCAGGGGCCAGCTGATCGTGGGGCAACCCTCCTTGAACCACGGTTTCGCCTCCCTGCCAAAGCGGCTCTAAGGCAAACCAGGAAGAGGCGAGGGCATCGGGTGCAGGCTGATAGGCAGTGCTCAAAGTGTGTTACAAAAGTTTATCTTCTAGCTCAATCATACTATTGCCTGCTGAGTTCAGCCAGCCGCTCTCTCAGATTCGGCTGGCTGAACTCAGCTTTGCAGTGGGAAAAATCTATGCGGATGGCGAGACTCGAACTCGCAAGGCGTTAGCCACACGCCCCTCAAGCGTGCGTGTCTACCAATTCCACCACATCCGCAGGTCAGGAACTGACGAGGAAAGCTGTCTGTTCCGATTTACAACAATACCGCAAAAAGGTTCGTTTGCGGGAACTAATTTGAGCTATTTGGTTTGACTAATTTTCAGGCGCGTCTGCGCTCAAACTGCATGATAGGATGAGCAACCGTCGTATGATTCAGAACGTGGGCTTTGTAGATTAACCGGTGGCGGCAGTGAGCTGCCCGCATAGGTTGACCTAAGCGCTTGCCGAATTCTCTCTGACTGTTAACCTAGCCGATGCATTTTTCGAAAGTTTTAATTGCCAATCGTGGGGAAATTGCCTTACGCATCCTGCGGACCTGTGAAGAGATGGGAATTGCGACGGTCGCCGTCCACTCCACGGTAGATCGGCACGCCCTGCACGTGCAGTTGGCAGACGAAGCGGTTTGCATCGGGGAGGCTCCCAGCAGCAAAAGCTACCTCAACATTCCCAATATCATCGCGGCAGCCCTGACTCGCAACGCCAGCGCCATTCATCCGGGTTATGGGTTTCTGGCCGAAAACGCTCGGTTCGCAGAAATTTGCGCCGACCACAAAATTACCTTCATTGGCCCTACCCCCGAGGCCATTCGGGCGATGGGCGACAAGTCCACAGCGAAGGAAACCATGCTGCGAGTGGGGGTGCCCACCGTCCCCGGTAGCGACGGCCTGCTGACCAGCGAAAAAGAGGCGTTTGCGATCGCAAAAGACATCGGCCTTCCCGTCATTATCAAAGCCACCGCTGGCGGCGGCGGGCGGGGTATGCGCCTGGTGCGAGAAGAAGGTGAACTGAGCAGAGCCTTTCTGGCCGCTCAAGGAGAAGCCGAAGCCGCCTTTGGCAACCCCGGCGTCTATCTAGAAAAATTCATCGAGCGACCCCGGCACATCGAGTTCCAGATTCTGGCAGACAGCTACGGCAACGTCATTCACCTAGGCGAGCGCGACTGCTCCATTCAGCGCCGACACCAGAAGCTGCTAGAAGAGGCCCCTAGCCCAGCGCTGACCCCAGAGCTGCGGCAAAAAATGGGAGATGCTGCCATTCGAGCCGCCAAATCTATTGATTACGTCGGGGCAGGCACAGTCGAGTTCCTGCTCGATAGCTCCGGCCATTTCTACTTCATGGAAATGAACACCCGGATTCAGGTAGAGCACCCCGTTACCGAGATGATCACCGGCATCGACCTAGTGGCTGAGCAAATCCGCATTGCCCAGGGAGAAGCCCTACCCCTCAAGCAGGAAGAGGTCATGCTGCGGGGCCACGCTATTGAGTGCCGCATCAACGCCGAAGACCCCGACCATAACTTCCGGCCCAACCCAGGCCGCATCAGCGGCTACCTGGCTCCCGGCGGCATGGGCGTTCGCATTGACTCCCACGTCTACACCGACTACGAAATCCCGCCCTACTACGATTCCCTAGTGGGCAAACTCATTGTTTGGGGCCCCGATCGGCCAACCGCCATCAGACGCATGAAACGGGCCCTGAGGGAATGCGCCATTACCGGCGTTCCCACTACCATTACCTTTCATCAAAAGGTTTTGGAAAATCAGGATTTCCTCAAAGGAAACGTCTATACAAACTTTGTCAACCAAATGATGGGAATTTAGAGCGAGCAGAGGCTGTAAGGCATGAGGCTTAGGGCATGAGGCATGACCCTGAACCTTGCATGCCCTACCTATCTATGCCAACATCCTCAAAATCCCCTGCTGCCCCACCAGCAGCTCCCGTAGCAGGGTGACGATGCCAACCCAGATGATGGGCGAGATATCGACGCCCCCGATTGGGGGCACGACCCGGCGCACCGGAATTAAAAAGGGTTCGGTCGGCCAATACACCAGGTTGAAGGGAAACTTGTGCAGTTCAGCTTGGGGATACCAGGTGAGCACAATTCGGAAAAGGAACAGCAGCGTCATCAGGCCCAGGCCCAAACCACAGACCCAACCTGCTATTTCTGTCGCAGTCATACGATTAACCCCAATCCTGAACTCAAAATTTCAAGCAGTCCTTCTCATTATCTTAAAGCTTTGTAAACTCCTCTGGTTTAGGAAGACAAAACTCTTTAGGCTTCTATAAGTCTTGTCCCTGCACGATCCCAGTCTTAATAAACTTTTCAAAGGGCGGGCATACCGATAAGATAAGTAACAGACCTTTGCTAGCTTTAGTGGGAACACCAGAGTTATGACACCTTCTTTATCCAATTTTCTCATCAGTTTGGTTGCAGGCGCGCTCATCATTGTTATTCCTGCTACTATTGCCCTGCTCTTCCTTAGCCAGCGGGATAAGATCCAGCGCGGCTAGGCCGATTATAGCTAGCTAAACAGATTCAAATCTTGTTAAGGGTACACTTCGGTGTACCCTTGCTAGTTTCTTCCTAGAATTTGTCTTTCTAAAGCAAAGTTCGATTTCCTCTAACGTCCGATTTGAGTTTATCTACCCCCTGAGGAAGCTGTTACTGAGGGCCTGAAAGGGCGGCTTCAGTAGTGCTCAAGGCCTGATTTCGTGGGGACAAATCTGCCCAGGCTCGCTAGAATAGGCTTGGCGATCTAGCTAGGTCGCCGCAGTTTGGACACATGCCTCGGTCTTCAAAAACCAGTCCTAGTGACTCGGTAGGTCCAGAACAGGCGTTCTACACCTGTTGCTGCAACGGCTCTAGCAACTTGCGGCTCTTCGGTCGAGTCGCCATCTTGAGAGGAATCTACTGTGAATTTCGGCACCCCTGTTCCCCTGCTCCTTGGCATATTTATGATTCTCGGGGCAGTTGCCCTGTTCTTTCTAGATAAGCTGAAGCCAGGCTATGAGCGTGACTACGACAAGGTCTACGCGGTTCTGTTTCTTCTGTCTGGGATATTTCTGCTAGCACATCTCACGATGGAGCTGCTGCCGTCGTTTCAGCAGCTGATCATGGTTGGTGCGCTGACTAGCCTGATGATTCAAAATATCCGCTTTAGGACACCGGTTACCAATCGGTATGGGCAGCAGGCAGTTCCTGATGAGCCTACGGGCAGAGATGGCTACCGGCCTAGCCGCTCTCGGCCTAGCTATGGAGCAGGGGCTCAAACCAGCGTACGAGCTGAGTTAGATCGGCGCGACATTCCACCCGATCGCCGCTACTCCCGGCCCATGCTCAACGGCTACGAAGATCAGACCAGATCTCGTGCCTACGACCAGGATACCTATTACGACAAGGGAACCTCAGACAAGGGGGGATATGACAGGGGAAACTACCAAACCCCGCCCTACCGTGAACAGCCTTATTCCGAGCAGCCTTACCAAGATTCGTCCTACCGAGATTCCTCTTACCGAGATCAGCCTGCAGGCGAAGATCCACTGACAGAGCAAAATCCTCCGTCCAACGACCCCTACTCCGGCGATGATTACTACAGCAGCGGTTCTCGCTCTGATGTTCGCCTCCGCCGTCGCCGCCCTTCGCGCCCTCGGGGGGACATCAACGAGCGCTATCGCCTAAACCCAGGGGACTCAACAAGATAAGGGGTTTAACGACCTGTTTTAGTCCTTCTTCGGAAGGATTTTTTTTGCCTACCTTTTCCTAGCCTGCCTCTATGCTGACTACCCTGGTGTCGTTTCCAATCCCTATTGATACTGCTCGCATTGCTGGCGTTGCCCTTTGGTCTTTGGCCCTTTACCTGGGCTTCTCTCCCATCAGCGACCGGGTTGTTGAACAAATCTATCGGTGGCTAAACATTGCCGGAGAGGTGACGCGCAGCACCCAAACCGAGCATCGCCCGCACCCGCAGCGGGACGCTCAGTATGCTTTTGTAGCTTCGTTGCTGAGTGTATTGCCCTTTTTAGTGGTGGGTGGGCTGCTCAACTACGGCGTTGAGCTAGGTCTGGGCCGCAGCTGGGCTATTAGCGTTGGCATGCTGGCCTGCGTTAGCTGCGGCGTTTATGAGTTGGGCCGCCGAGATGGCCAGGCACCGGACTAAGCCTGTTCTTGTGCGTTCTTTCAAGAGCGGGGCGATAGCCAGTGTTTTGCTAGCTACCGCCCCATTGAGTCACGCTATTAGATTGGTCTTGAACCTGAAAACCCAACACATTCTCAAAGGAGTTGAGGTCTAGACCCAACAACGGGAGGGGGCTAGGTCAGAAGACCCAGCCCCCATAGAAGTTTCTAATTTTCTGAGACACGAGTTTGGATCCCCCCTGCCCCCCTTAATAAGGGGGGATTACCGGGAAAGCTGTCCCTCAAAGAGTTAAGGGGACCTTACAACGAGCATTTTGTACCTCAATAAACTAAGAAACGCTATATTTTGAAGCTAGCTGCTTTGGCTGGTGGCTGCCAAGATTTGCTCAGTTAGCTTTTCGGGAACTGGCTGCAGGTGGTCGTAGTGCCACCGGAAGAAGCCTACGCCCATTGTGAGCGATCGCAACTCCAGAATTAGCGTCTGCATCTCAGCCTGGGGAATGTGCCCCGAGACCAAATCCCAGCCAGGCCAATCGGGCTTGCCCTCGTAGCCCAAGATCTGACCCCGTCGCCCGCTAATCAGCTTCAGAACATTGGCTGTGAAGTGAGTGGGCACTGAGATTTCCACCGCCGCAATGGGCTCCAATAGCGTCGGGCTGCAGGTTGGCATCCCAGACTGCATAGCAATTCGGGCTGCCTGCTTGAAGGCCTGATCGGAGCTGTCAACGTTGTGGTAAGACCCGTGAGTCAGGGTGACAGCGACATCGACCACAGGAAAGCCGAGGGGGCCGTGGCTCAGATACTCCCGCACGCCATGCTCAACGCTGGGAATGTACTGCTTGGGCACCACTCCACCCACAATCGTGTCGCTGAAGGTAAAGCCTGAGCCTGGAGGCAGCGGCTTGATCGTCAGGAAAACGTCGCCAAACTGACCGTGCCCGCCCGTCTGGTGCTTGTAGCGACCCCGGATCTCCTCTTTGGTTTGGCGAATGGTCTCCTTGTACTGCACCTTGGGCAGGTGGGTGCTCATGGGCAGATTGTACTTGCGGGCCAGCCGGTCCATCGCCAGATTCAGATGCACATCGCCCTGCCCCCAGAGAATGACCTCGTGGGTGTCGCCGTGCTGTTCCCACACCAGGGAGGGGTCTTCCTCTAGCAGCTTGGTCAAAGCACCGCTGAGCTTCACTTCATCACTGCGTTTTTCGGGCGCGATCGCAAGCGCATACACCGGCTCTAGGCGATCCACCTTGGGCAGCTCTACCGCAGGCATTGCGCCTAGGGTAGAGAGGGTGTCACCGGTTTGGGCTTTTTCGAGACGTGCGATCGCAACAATGGCTCCAGCTTCAGCCCGAGACAGGCTAATCTGCTGCTGCCCCTTCAGCTCATAAATGCCGCCCATCCGTTCGCCGTTAAGCGCCTCGCCGTCGGTCAACAGCCCCTGCCACACCCGCACCAGCGACAGCTTGCCACCCTGCGGCGTGAAGAAGGTCTTCATCACCTGCACCAGCGTTTCCGTAGCGTTTTCGCAGTCAATACCGCGTCGCTGGCAGGTCACTACAGGCTCAGGCGCTTCCCGCACCAATGCCTCCAGCAGAGGCCGCACCCCGTAATCTTCCAGAGCATTACCAAAGAAGACCGGCACAATCAGATCAGCGCCTAGCTCCAGCTTCAGATCCTGAACGATTTCCTCCTGGGGTGGCTCAATCTCCTCTAACAGCTCCTCTAGCAGGTGATCGTCAAAGTCAGCTAGCGTCTCTAGCATTTCTACGCGGGCCGCCTGCTCCTCTGCCTGCAGCGACTCTGGCAAAGGCACCGGATCAGCGGGCGCACCCGGATGGTAGTGGTAGGCTTGCTCACTCACCAGATCAATAAACCCAACCAGCTCGTGATTCTGCCGAATGGGATATTGGTGAGGAATCACAGGCCGAGAAGAAACGCTCTTGAGCGCCGCCAGGACTTCCGAGAAGTTTCCGGCTGCCCGGTCCATCTTGTTGAGCCAGACCAGGTGGGGAATCTCCCAGGTATCTAAAAACTGAAACAGCGGCGATAGGGTTAGCACTTTGCCGGGATCAGGTTCGCAAACCACAACGGCGGCATCTACCCCCACCAGCGCATTAAACGTTTCCTGCTGCAGCTCTACCGAACCAGGGCAGTCAACGAACGTAAAACGAATGCCGCCGTACTCAGTACTGGCGGCATTAATTTCCACAGTCATTTGGCGATTGCGGGCCTCCGGCGAGTCGTCTCCCACGGTGTTGCCGTCGTTGACTTTGCCTTTCCGTGAGACCGCTCCCGTTACCGATAGCAAGCTCTCCAATAGAGAAGTTTTACCACTGGAATAGGGTCCCACAATCGCCACGTTTCGTGAGCCCGACAATACTTTTTGGCTCATAGGTCACTCCTAGTTTTTTCTGAATGACGCTAAGCAGAAAACCAGCCAAAACGATTACGCTTGGCAGCTTTCATTGAATTAACCCTAATGATTGGAGCTAACTCAATTGCTCTAAGTTCAGATTAACGCGGAGATAAAAAACGAATATTCCCGGTTAGAAAAAGTTCACCACATGAAGTTTCGTGTTTAGGCATTTAGCCAAGTAAACAAACCCTCAACAAACAGCAATTTGTCTCTTCAAAAAATAATGGCTTCCCACCTTAGGAGCCTGCGATAGCAAGGCCCGCACCCTAGAACTTACGGGCAGCGTCTACCTCATGGGCTCTTTGGCACGCCACGTTTGCTCTGCTAATGTGTGATCGCGCCACTGTACATATAAAACATACCCCAGGGCTACCAGCTGCAGCGGCAGCAGCGCAGCCGATCCTCTAATAAAGATGCTGAGATTGAGCTGGGAAAAAGCCGCAAAATACCCGCTGCCGACTATCATCAGCGTTAGAAAGAGGGTTTTATTCTTCATCAGAGTGGCGTGTTGAAAGTGGGTTTAAGGGCAGTTTAGCTAGGCTGTAAAAACGGCAAAAGATGTCCAAATGAGGATAGAAGCAGAGAGGCTGCTAACTCACCCCGCAGCAGCCCCCAAAGCCGAATGCCGTAATATCCTAAAAAGCTAGCGATGAATAATAACTGGAGCCTGTGGTTAAAAAGCCCCTGACTATAGAAAGTTTTGATCGGCCGATTGC
>JACVRP010000372.1 GCA_014534385.1 Cyanobacteria bacterium Co-bin13 | reverse complement strand
TTTCAGGCTAATGCTAAAGATGCGATCGCAGCCGCCCTCCAGAGCGATATGGACTAGTAGAGCCTGAGCCATGACAGTTTTTTGGACGACCGTTCTCACCTTCGCCCAAGACACAACCCTGACGGTCGGCCAGCAACTGCTGCAGACGTTAGGCCAGGCCAAGGTCGAGGAAAAAGATGACGGTAGCCTGGTTACCACCGCCGATCGTTGGGCCGATGAAACCCTAAGGACAGCCATTCAGCAAGCTTTTCCTGATCACGGCGTCCTGAGCGAGGAAGCGGCCCACGTCTTTCCAGACAGCGACTGGTGCTGGATTATTGACCCCATCGACGGCACCACCAACTTTGCCCGAGGCATCCCCCTCTGGGCCATTTCCCTAGGACTGCTTTACCGGGGAACGCCGGTTTTTGGCTACGTCTATCTACCGCCGCTGCAGCAGGCGTTCTATGGGTACTGGCCGGGTCAAACTGGCCTAGATACCCCCACCGGGGCCTACCTCAATGGTCAGCCCATTCACACGAGCCCTGCAGCCCCTGGCAAAAATCAGTTCTTTAGCCTCTGCGCCCGCAGCACCGGAGTTCTGGCCCGTCCCTTTCCCTGCAAAATTCGCATGCTGGGAGTTGCCTCCTATAACCTGTTGACCGTAGCCGCAGGCTACACCCTAGGAGCCGTAGAAGCGACCCCTAAAATCTGGGACATTGCCGCAGTTTGGGCTATTGTGCAGGCAGCAGGCGGTCATTGGACAGCCCTTGATGACGCATCCCTGTTTCCCCTCATTGCCGGGAAAAACTACGCCAAGCAGTCCTACCCCACCCTAGCCAGCAGCCGAACCGAATGGGTTGATACGTTTCGGCCCCTAGTGCAGTCGGTCGTGAAGAGGCAGGATTAAGGAGCTCACCTACCGCGCCACCAAACGAGCCCGATTTGCCGCCACCCGCAACGGGAAATCGCTTTCGTCGTAAATTTCCCCCACCAGTTCCTCCAGAATGTCTTCCAAGGTGACCAGCCCAACGGTGCCGCCATACTCATCCACTACGATGGCCATATGGAAATGCTGCTGCAGCATATCCTTGAGCAAACTGGCCACGGGTTTGACCTCCGGGATATAAACCGGAGCATCCATTGCCGTTAAGATCGGCCCATCAGCTTGGCCCGTCTTGTGTAGCTGGCTCAGCTCTTGGAGCGCCCGCTTCAGGTGAACCACGCCGACAATCTCATCCTTAGAGACTTCCTGCACCGGAATGCGAGAATACCCCGTTTCTAAACAGAGGTTGACCAGATCTGTTAGGGTCGCCTCATAGGAGATGGTCTGCATATCCAGACGAGACTTGACTACATCCTTAGCCATCACCCGATCTAGCCGCAGCGCTCGATTTAGCAGCTGGTGACGATACAGGTCGAGATGCCCCCGACCGCCCAGTACCTCAATCAGCAGCTGTAAGTCTTTAACTGATTCGGTAGGGGGCGAGGCTCCAGTCTGAAAGCTGCGGATTGCAGCCTGTGTAATTGTTTCCAGCAAAGGAATCACACCCAGCCAGGTCAGCACACGAGACAGCAGGTATATCGGTCGGACGGAAAAGGTGAAGAACGGAACCGTGTTTTGGATAGCCAGTGACTTAGGCGTAATCTCGCCAAAAATCAGCACCAGCAGCGTCACGACGCCTGCTGCTAGCCCCACACTCGCACTGCCAAACCAGAAGGCAAAGAGGTTGCTGGTCAAGATGGCTGAAAGGTTGTTGACCAGGTTGTTACCAACCAGCAACGTAGTAATAAAGCGGGTGCGACTCTTGAGCACCAGGGAAAATACCCCAGTCGCATCTCCCTTTTCCTGAATCAGAGCTCTGAGTTTCAGGTTGTCGAGAGAGGTGATGGCGGTTTCCGACCCTGAGAAAAAGGCAGAGAGGCCCAGCAGCAGGAAGAGCACTGTAATATCCATGCCAACCGTGCCAAGCAGCGGTTGCAGCGTGACCTGGGCCAGCAGGTCAAAGGGGGGCAGCAGAGCAAAACTTAGCAAGGGGGTGGGGGAGATAGACCAACAGCAACGCTATGGTGTGATGATAGCGTTCTGCCGTCTCAAATGCTGCGGCAGCAGGGCAGATTTCTAAACTGCTCTGGGTGTCGCTTACAATTCTTTAAGACATTGAGTTGTTAGGCATTTTTCACAGAGCGATCGCAATGGCATTACAGATCGGAGATCCCGCCCCAGACTTTAGCCTGCCCGATGCGGCAGGCAACACGGTTAGTCTGGCCGATTTGCGGGGCAGGCGTGTTGTCCTGTACTTCTATCCCCGCGACAATACCCCCGGCTGCACCAAGGAGGCCTGTGCCTTTCGAGATGTCTACGACACCTACCAAAACAAAGACGTGGTCGTGCTAGGGGTGAGTACTGACGATGCCAAGTCCCACAACAAGTTTGCTACCAAGTTCAACCTGCCGTTTCCACTGCTGATCGATGCTGGCGGAGAAGTTGCCAGCACCTACGAAAGCTATGGCCTAAAGAAGTTTATGGGTAAAGAGTACACGGGCATTAGCCGCAGCACCTTTATCATTGGCCCCGACGGCACCCTTGAGAAAATTTACCGCAAGGTCAAACCCGAAACCCATGCCAATGAGATTTTGGCCGACCTAGAAGCCCTCTAAATCACCCTATGCGCTACTTCTGGTATTCCATTCAGACACTGCTGGGGCTGATCCTCAAGAGGCCACTGCTCGGAACCTGCGTCATCCCGATCCTGCCAGACGGTCAAATAGTGCTAATTCGCCGACGAGATACCGGACATTGGGGTCTCCCTGGCGGCCTCGTTGACTGGGGCGAAGATGTGCTCACGGCCACTCAGCGAGAGCTGATGGAGGAAACTGGGCTAACCGTCATCGGCGTTGAGCGACTGGTGGGCGTTTACTCTGCCCCCAGCCGTGATCCCCGCTTTCACTCGGTTTGCGTGGCCGTTGCGACTCGGGTCGAGGGTACCCCCCGCATTGCCGATCCCCGAGAGATTCTCGATATCAAAGCCTTCTCAGCTCAAATGGCGCTGCAGGAAACCCTTTCCCACGACCACTGCCGCCAGCTGCAGGACTATCTCAGAGGGGAGACGGTGCTGGCCTAGAGCCAACGCCAACACATCAGGAGTGGCTCTGCCGTTCCTAGCGGTATCTACCTACAGGTTGTACATGAAAATCAGCAGAGATCCCACAGCCCATACAGGGCGATTAAAGCTCAACTCAGGCACGCTGTTTTGGCATGAGGTAGGGCAGGGAGAGACCCTGGTCTTTCTGCACGGCACCTGGCAGGACAGTCTGCAGTGGGTACCGCTCATGCAGGCGCTCGGCAATGATTTTCACTGTCTCGCCCCCGACTGCCTAGGGTTTGGTGAGTCTAGGAGCAATCAGAACCAGTACTCGATTCAGCTGCAGGTAGAAGCACTGGCGGCCTTTCTGCAGACCCTACGGATATCCCGCTGTTGTTTAGTAGGTCATTCCTTAGGAGCCTGGGTAGCGGCGCAGTTTGCCCTACAGTACCCCGATCGAGTTCAGGGGCTGATTGTGCTCGAACCTGAGGGCCTAGAGCCAACCCTTGACCGGCAGCGCTGGTGGCTGCACCGCCGACTGGCAGGTTACTCTCTCTTTGCTGCTGGGGTTAAAGCGTGCGCCCCCCTCATCCAGCTGCTGGGGGGGCAGGCTTGGCTGCACCGGGTCTTTGCCCTAAGGCAGCAGTTGAGGGCTTGTCCTGCCGCTTGCCGCACTGTGTTTCAACGGCGCAAAGCGGAGATTAGGGGAGAGCTCATTCAGCTTCAGATCTCTCAGCTAGGAATGCCGGTGGCGCTACTGGTGCCAGAAACACTGACGCCCACCAGCGAGACCTTAGGCAAAGCCTTTATCCGATCGCTGCCCACGGCTGAACTTATCAGCCTCCCAAATGATGAGACAGGCTGGGAGCTGGCTTTGGAGCCCACGGAAGCTGCCCTGAGAGCGTTTATTGCAGAGTCTTTGGCACGTCGCTAGAGGTTCTATAGCGATAGCCACTGGTGTTAGGCCGGGGTGCTGGGGTGGACCCCCTGGCTGGGGGCGCAGCCCCCACACCCCCAAACAATCCGGAT
>JACVRP010000061.1 GCA_014534385.1 Cyanobacteria bacterium Co-bin13 | reverse complement strand
CGTAGGGGGCAAGCAGATACTCTAAGGTTTGCATGGCAGGTAGATGCGGTTGTACCCAGGGAAGGGCTGACAGAACTGCCAAATTAAACTCCCCAGCCTAGAGCCTTAGTCAAAAGAAACCGAAACAGCGCCTTTCCATTTCCACTTCAGCTAAGCGAGCGCGTTTAGGCAAGCGAAACAGAGCCAGACAGTAGCGGATTCAAAAAAGGCTGGCTTAAGGGGGTTAACCTGGCAAACTCCTGTGTATTTGACCCAAAAATGTTCCAAAGGTTCCATGAACCTATCCTGCTAGCCTTTCAAAAAGAAGCGGTTAAAGATGGATCGTTACGAAATTTAGCCTGTCGCCCTGACACAGCGCACTGCGCCGAAGGCGTGGCCGGCTGCAGCAACCGTGCCTTTGGCTAGCGCCAGATGATTAGAGTTAGACGAGGGTGAGGCCGTAAGCGGCAGACCTAGGCGCTCCGCAGGGCGACAATGGGATCAAGCTTAGCTGCCTGTCGAGCCGGCACCACGCCAAAGAACAGGCCAATGCCGCCAGATACGCTAACCGCCATCACCACCGCCCCGACTGACAGGCTAGGGCTGAAGGGCGAAAAGATGCTAATCAGCAGAATCCCGCTAGCGCCTAGCACCGTGCCAATTACGCCACCCGCCACAGACAGAATGATGGCCTCGATTAAAAACTGCAGCAGCACATCCTGCTGAGATGCGCCAATGGCTTTACGCAGCCCAATTTCCTGAGTGCGCTCCCGCACCGACACCAGCATGATGTTCATAATGCCGATGCCGCCTACAACCAGGGAAATACCTGCGATCGCAGCCAGCAGCAGGGTCAAAGCGCCTGTGATCGTCCCGGCAATATTTAGGAGCGTGTCTTGGCTGTTGATGAAGAAGTCGTCTTCGCCCCGAATGTTGTGGCGCAGGCGCAGCAGGTTGGTGATCTGAAACTGAGCGGTCTGCATGCTTTCCCGATCGCGGGCTGACACTGCGATGTAAGACACCTCAATGCCGTAGGGCGAGCGGCGTTGACCCACCAGACGACTGGCCATAGTGGTCAGGGGCGTGAGCACAGCATCGTCATAGTCCAGGCCCAGGTTAGAGCCCTTGGCAGTCAATACCCCGATTACTTCAAGGCTCACACCGCCTACCCGAATTTGCTGCCCCACAGGAGACTGCTGGTCAAACAGCCGCTCCGCCAGCGTGGCCCCCATAACGGCGACCTGTCCGCGCCGCCGCATGTCCAGCTCCGAAAAGAAGCGGCCCTGGGACATCTCAAAGCTGCGCACCAGCAAAAAGTCCTCGTTGGTGCCGACGACGCTGGTGTTGGTGTTGCGGTTGCCGACGTTGACCAGGCTGCGAGTACTGTACTCCGGCGCAACCCCAGCAACAGAGGGCACCTGACTTGCGATCGCTTCTGCATCTGAGAGCACCAGCGTCCGGGGTGCATCCAATCCGCCCAACTCACGGGTTTGGCGGTTGCCTGGAATCACAAACAGCACGTTTGGCCCCAGGGTTTCGAGCTCATCATTGACAAAACGCTGGGCTCCCTCGCCAATGCCCACCATGGCAATCACCGAGGCATTGCCAATGATAATGCCGAGCATGGTCAAGGTACTGCGCATGCGGTTGGCTGCCAGGGTCTTAAAGGCCATCTGCAGACTTTCACGCATATCCATAAGCTATTCCCCTTCCTCAGATGGGTTGCGATTACCCTGGCCTACATTGCCCAGGGTCAGATTTTCCAGCGTCCTGCCCGGCGGCAGGTCTACAAACACCCGTTCTCCCGGCTGCAGGCCGTCTAGTACCTGAATCTGGTCGCCCACCTGCGGCCCCAGCGTCACAGCCTGGAAGCGAATCTCGTTGCGATTTCCTCCAGGCACTAGCACCCCCGTTGTGCCCGCCTGCGTGACAACGGCAACTGTGGGCACCACCAGGGCATTTTCCAGCTGGTCACCGATAAAGGCAACGTTGACGTTCATATTGGAGCGCAGAACATCTTTACCCGAGAGCAGTTCGACCCGCACCTGAAACAGCGTTACGCTCTGGCGCTCAATGGCTTCGGGGGCAATTAGCCGCACCTGCCCTTGAAACACCTGCTCGGGAAAGGCGTCAGCTCGAATTTCAACCCGCTGCCCGGCCTGGATCTGGCTGATATCGGCTTCGGGCACCTCAGCCAAAATTTCCAAATCCCTAGCCAGAGCCACGATCGCGGTGGAGGTGGCGGAGGTCGCGTCAGAGGCAGAGGTGGTCGGGGTGACAAAAGCCCCCTGGGTGGCAAACCGCTGGGTGATCACGCCATCAAAGGGAGCCCGGATCAGGGTGTCATCCAGGGTGACCTGGGCTGCCTGCACTTGGGCGCGCGCCCTCTCCAGGCGAGCCTGGGCCTGGGCTACGGCCTCGGGCTCCGGCGTCCGCCCCACATCTTGCAGCCGCTGCTGCAGCTCTTCAACTCGGGCCTGGGCCTGCTCATAGCCAGCTTGGGCACTGCGGCTTTCCCGGCGAGCATTTTCTAGCTCCGTTTCTGAGATGGCTCCCCGCTCAAACAGCTGCTGATTGCGGCTGAGCTGGTCTTGGGCCAGGCTGAGGCGGGCCTCGGCATCTCGCACCTGGGCCTCGGCGGCATTGACGGCTGCCTGGGCTTGGCCAACCTCCCCAGTGCGGCTGCCTCGCAGCACTTCCTGTAGCTGCGCTTCGGCTTCGGCCACCGCCGCCTGGTTCTGACGGAGCTGGGCCCGAATGTCCTCATTGTTCATGCGGGCAATCAGCTGGCCAGCGGTAACGCTTTCGCCCTGCTCCACGTAGAGTTCCTCTAAGATGCCGGAGGTTTTGGGGCTGAGGTTGACCGTCTGCACCGGCTGCACATTGCCGCTGGCGGTAATCCTCACAGTGAGTGCTTCCTCGGCCACGGGTACTGTCAGAGCAGCGACGTCGTACTCAGGCGGGCGGGAACGCAGTACCAGGGCTGTTCCCGTCCCCGTTACCACTAGCCCAGCGGCGGCTAACCCCAGCAGCCAGGGCAGTGGGCGACGCACTTTGCCGATCAAGGGAAATTTCATAACAAAGGTTAAGCACTTTTTCTATTGTGGGCTGATTGGCCTGAATTGTGCATGGAGCAGTGCCAGTTCCGGTTTGTAGCGGGGCCAGTATCGTAACGGGGCCAGTACCGTAAAATACGGGGGCAAAACAGCAGTTAGGACAGAGCATGGCAGAGGCAACGATTGGCGTGGCAGTCGTCGGTACCGGGTTTGGGCAGAAGGTGCATATCCCCGGCCTGCAGGCCCATCACCGGACTCAGGTAGTGGCACTGTACCACCGGGATGGGGAAAAGGGGCGTGCGATCGCACAGGCCCACGACATTCCCCACGCCTGCACCACCCTTGAGGAGCTGCTGGCCCTGCCCGAGGTGCAGGCAGTCACCATTGCCACTCCGCCCTTTCTGCATTACGAGCAGGCCAGAGCCGTGCTGCAGGCGGGCAAGCACCTGCTTCTAGAAAAGCCCACAACGCTGACGGTAGACGAAGCCAGAACCCTGGCCGAGCTAGCCGACCGCAGCCGGCTGGCCGCCACCATGGACTTTGAGTTTCGCTTTGTGCCTGCCTGGCAGCAGCTGGCAGAGCTGCTGCAGTCGGGGTATGTGGGCCAGCCGCGCCTGGTTAAGGTCGATTGGCTGGTGCCGGGCCGGGCCGATGCCAGCCGTCCCTGGAACTGGTACGCCCGCAAAGATCAGGGCGGCGGCGCGCTGGGAGCCTTTGCCTCCCATACCTTTGACTATATTGCCTGGCTATTTGGTTCAGTGCGGCGGCTCAGCGCCCAGCTCTATACCGCCATTCCCCAGCGGCCCGACCCCATCACCGAGGAACTCAAGCCCGTAGATGCCGATGACACCTGCAGCCTGCAGCTGGAGCTAGCCGACGGCACCCCCTGCCAGATCACTATCAGCTCGGTTGCCTACGGCGGACGGGGCCATTGGCTGGAGGTCTATGGCGATCGGGGCACGCTGGTTTTGGGCAGCGACAACCTGAGTGATTATGTCCACGGCTTCAGGCTCTACGGGAGTCAGGCTGGGGCTCCTCTGGCCGAGCTGCCAATTCCAGAGCGGCTAGCCTTTCCTAAAACCTATGCCGATGGCCGCATTGCTCCCTTCGTGCGGGTTGTCGATCACTGGATTGAGGGCATCGCGCGGGGTCGCTCCACGGCTCCGTCTTTGAATGAAGGCGTGTATTCTCAGCTGTTGATGGATCTGGCCCACCAGTCTAGTGTTTTGAGCAGATGGGTTGACGTGCCCCAAGAGGTTTAGAAATTTTGAAGGGTCGCACCCTGCGGCTGAAGCTGGGAACTATGAGAGAGTAGCTTTTCAAAGCACAAAGTCGAACTGCCGTTGACCGGGATAAAAAACCTCCCACAGCGGCTGATTCTACTGGCAGGCGGGTGCATTCAGCTCCAACGGTTGTGATTCATGTCTTTTCAGAGATATCCCCTGTCTACCGTTCAAAAGGTCAGCCAGTTTATTCGCGAAACGCTGGTGCTGCCTGCGGCTGAGCCGTCTGCGCTGCTGGCCGCGACAGACTCAGAAGGGCTGCAGCCAGAGTCCTTAGACGCTCTGGGCGACCTCTTTCGAGTAGGCGATCCGCCAGAGGAGTCGATTCCGGCTCCCAATTTAGAGGGCCGCTGGTATATCAGCACGGTCGATCCGGCAGATGCCCTGTTTAAGCTGCCCGGCCTCTGGATTAGGGCCGGCATTCGCCTGGTGACCTACCTGCAGCGCCAGCCCGATGGCGGGCTGGGCCTTACCTGGGCCCTACCCGAACTGCTGAGCACTACCGAGCATCTAGAAGCTGCGATCGCAGCCTCTGGTACCAGCCCGCCCCACCCAGTCGGCGCTTTACCCAATGTGGTGGAGGCCTTAGAGGGCGATGGCTCGCTGTCTTCGTTTTTGTCAGCCTCGATCTTTCTTCGGGAGCTGCGGGAGTTTGGCCGCTTTGGCAGCCATGCCCGCTGGAGCCATCATCGCTTTGTCGATGCCGTTCCGCCCAAGGCCAACTGGCAGTGGCGCACCACCCCGCCTCAAGACCTCACTCCCAAGGTCGTCACCCTGCCCGACGGTCAGGTGGTTGTCGAATTTTTTAGCTGCCGGGTGGTCAAGCCAATTGCCCTGTTTCGCCATGTGGACCGCTACAGCCCTAACAGCTATCAGGCTCAAAACGCTGATCAGGTAATTGCCGTTATTGCGCCCGTTGCCGGGGGGGCTGGCGTCGGGAGGTAGACGGGAGATGGGGAGCTAGCTCCCCCATTACCCCCAAGTGCCGCGAACGCTCGCCGATCTGGCATACTGCAAGCGGGAGCACTTGTCCTGCAAGGACAGAGTTCAGCCTTTTTCAGCGAAAACTTCCTATGGATAGACCTTTGGCGGTCAAATCTGCCTCATAATACTCGCCAGTCTGGGGATCGTGGCGGGAGCGGCCTTTCAGCAGCTCAGGTAGCTTTTTAGCGCATTTACAGATTCGTAAGGCCAGGGTTTTGACTGCAAACGGGCGAAGACAGGCGCATGGATATCGATCACTTACATTTTTACGTTGATGATGGGGTCGCCTGGCGGGAGTGGTTTGTCCACCACTGCGGCTGTCGCCGAGTAGTGACCTGGCAAGATGACCAGGTTTTTCGCAGCCTGCTGAGCTTGGGGCAGGTGTCGATTTTGCTGTCAGCGCCGCTGGGAGAAGACAATGCGATCGCAACCTATCTGTCTGCTCACCCCAATGGTCTGGGCGACCTGGCTTTTCGCGTCACCGATCTCGAGCGGGTGGTCGGGCGAGTTTTGCGTCGGGGCGGCAGCCTGTGCCAGCCGATTCAGACCGTTACCCGGCCCGAAGGCCACTTCCGCTGGTGCCAGATTCAGGGTTGGGGTTCGCTGCGCCACACGCTGATTGAGCGCCACGGTCCCTGGTATCTGCTGCCGTGGCTGCCCCAGGTTCCGGCTCAGAGTCTCGAGCCCAGCCAAGTTGCCAGCACCGTCACAGCCATTGACCATGCTGTGCTCAACGTCTACAGGGGCGATTTAGAACCTGCCGCAGCCTGGTACGAAGCGGTCTTGGGATTTCAGCGGCAGCAGCAGTTTGTCATTGAAACGGCTCACTCTGGCCTGCAAAGCTATGTTCTTAGCCACCCAGAAGGGCAGGCCCAGATCCCAATTAACGAGCCGGGCACGCCCAACTCCCAAATTCAGGAATTTCTCACCCACCATCGGGGCGCAGGCATTCAGCATGTGGCCCTACGCACCCCTGATATTGTCAAAACCGTCACGGCCCTGCGGCAGCTAGGGCTGGCTTTTCTAGAAGTGCCTCCGACCTACTACGAGGAGCTGATTCAGCGCCCAGAGTGGGGCAAAATTGCAGCCGACTTAGAAGCCGTGCAGGCCCACCAGATCTTGCTAGACTGGTCGCCGGGTCTGCCCCAAAACTGTCTGCTGCAAACCTTCACCCAGCCCGTTTTTGGGCTGCCTACGTTCTTTTTTGAGGTGATTGAGCGGCAGCGGTTTTGGCAGGGAAGCACGCTCCGGCTGGCCCAGGGCTTTGGCGAGGGCAATTTCCAGGCCCTGTTTGAGGCCATAGAACGAGAGCAGATGAAGCGGGGCAGCCTGCGGGCAGAGCCTATCTCAGAAAGCTGCTAGAGACCCAAAGCACCAGGCAGGTGAGCGCCGCTGCGATCGCATCTGGCCGCGCCCAGGCAAACTGAGCGCCTTGAGGGATGAGAAACTGGGCCGCTACCACGCCCAGGCCAAAGCCCACAAACAGCCCCGCCAGCGTCAGCAGGACGGAGCGCCAAAACTTATTTTCCTTGTGATTGAGGAAGTAGATAGCGCAGCCCACGCCCAGGGCTAGGGCCAGGGACGGTGCGTAAAAGCTAAACAGGGCCAGGCCCAAAAACGCCGCAGCCGGCCACATCACTTCTTCCCGGCTGGGGGTATCGATAAACCCGCTGAGCCAGTCTGGGCGGCTGACCGGCAGTGGAGCCGGAGCGCTGGGAGCCGGTTCGGTGGCGTTTTCAGCAAAGCGGATCCGGTCGGGGACTTTGATCTTGCCTTCCTGACGCAGCCGCAGTCGCTCCATCAAGATCGCATCGTAGGCTGCTTCAATCATCTCAACCTGCTTGCGATCCTCGGCGTGCTCTTCAACCAGCCGGTTACGCGCCTCTTGAATCTCATCAAAGGACGAAGATTCGGTCAACCCCAAGGTTTCGTATGAATTCTGATCGCTCATCTAAAACCTCCGAGAGTCCCCCCGATAACATTTAATCTGTAGCCAGGCAGCATGCCTAGACCCTTGCTGAGCTGGTTAAGAGACACGTGCCCCTTCTATTGCCCCTGCAATTAGTGTAACCAGCGATGCCTACAATCGGAAGTATATACATTAGGACACGAATGAGGAGCTTGTCAGCAGGATCTCGGGCATCCTGTTAAAACTTGATAAATTCCCGCCGCTGTCGGGGTTCCCTTAGTTGGCCCTTGACAGTTGAGCCGTTAGAAGGCTGCCATCGCTCCGCCCGTCCATCTAGCTTAACGCCTCTATTTCGAACCTCGATTGATTGGCCTCCAGCGCAGACCGACTTGGCCCTTCAGGCAATAGGTCAGAGCTTAGATACTGTGAGAGAATCCGCAGAGAATTCTGAGAGAAAAGTTTACGCTTGCTGGGAAATCAGGTTTTTGTTGGCAACGACTGAAGCTGCTGAGATACAATCTCTTGAGAATCCAGGCTCTTTTGTGAGGAGTTGGGGTTCGTTGGTCAATTTTAGTGCTGAAAATTCGTAAATTCTCTGAAAGACGCTTAAGGGGCAGTCTCACCGCCTCGTCTGTCTAGCCGAGTCGGGTTTTTGCTCATGGTGTTCATCTCGCGGCGAAGGTACAAACATGGCTGATGCCAAAATTCTTGTGGTTGATGACGACCCTGCGATTCGCAATCTCATTCACCGGTTCTTGGCCAAACAAGACTATCAGATGGAATCGGCTGAAGACGGCAAGACGGCTTTAGCAGTGTTTGAGCAGTTCAACCCTGATCTGGTCATTCTCGACCTCAATTTACCTGACACTAACGGCTACGATCTTTGTAAAGAGATGCAGAGCCGAACAGCGGTCTTTGTCCTGATGCTGACTAGCCGCACCGATGAGTCAGACAAAATTCGGGGCTTTAACGAAGGCGCTGATGACTACCTCACGAAGCCCTTTAGCCTGGGCGAACTAGAGGTTCGCGTGGGTGCTGTGCTGAAGCGAAAGCGTCCCCTTATGGTGGCCGAGCAGCAGTGCCTGGTCTTCAATGCCCTGGCGATTGACCCAGTACGCCGGGAGGTCATGCTAGACGACCAGATGGTGCCGCTGACGGCTCTAGAGTTTGATCTGCTGCACTTTTTAGCCAGCCATCCGGGTCGAGTCTGGCGGCGCTCAGAGCTGATCCAAAAGGTCTGGGACTATGACTACGTGGGCGATCAGCGGGTAGTCGATGTACACATCGGCCAAATTCGCAAAAAGATCGAGAAGGACACGACCCAGCCTGCCCTAATTCAAACGGTACGGGGAGTGGGTTATAAGTTTGAGCCTCCCGGCAGCGCTAGCGAGGCTTCTTAGGGCGAAATTCGTAGGGGCGAAGCATTTGCACAAAGGCCTTAGGACTTGGGCGGGAAAGACTCGAACGGAGAGCCCGGTGTCTAGGAGTTGCGCGAATGCTTCGCCTCTACTCATTGCGGTGCTTCCAGGCTAACCCCAATACCTCGCCCCAGGTACGCTTGACCTTCTTAGGCGTCCAGTTGAGGGCTTCACCGATGGCCTGGTCGGTTAGGGCCGAGGAGGCAGACTGCTCCTGCTTGAGCCGCACCAGCTCCTGCTGGGCTGGTGTCAGCTCGGTCAAAAATCGTGCCCACTCCTCGGGGGTGAGGCCCAGCCGCTTGTCCACTTCAGCCCCTAGCCACTGATGGACCAGCTCCCAGTGATGGATCTGGGCAAATTTTTCGATGTGGTACTTGAAGCGCTGCTGCAGGTAGTCTCGCTGCCGGGGCGACAGGTTGAGGATCTGGTCAATCTCGGCAGCGGAGCAGTCTTCTAGCTTGAGCACGAGGTAGTCAACACAGTCGGGCTGATTCTGGCCTTCCAGGTAGGTGATTAGGGTTTGGACAATGCGATCGCGAATCACCCCATCTGCCGGATCGGCCGCATCGGCCACCATTTGCTCACGCACCTGCTGTAGGGCCGAGCTGTGGGCGCTAATGTCACCCTCTTCGCTGCGCGGCGTATCGACAGCCATGGCCAGGTCAACGCTGGTTTCGGGCGGTAGGCGGCGGGCGAAGGCCTGAGCCCGCAGCACAATCAGCTGCTGGCTGCCGCTGCGCAGGGGAATGCGGCGCTTGGCATACTGCTCGCTAAAGGCCATGTACTCGGCCAGTTCCAGGCGGCTGCGAGGGCTGTAGTCGGCCGCCAGCCCGTGCTCCCGCCGAAAGGCACTGAGCACCTCGATATAAAAGGTCTGCATGAAGTCTTCCAGCAGGGCATAGCGGCCCTCAAAGCCAAACTGGCTGCCAGAGGGCGCAATGTAGCGGTAGACGATGGCGCTAAGGGCGCTGTGCAGCTCCACCCGACCCCGGGTAGATCCTAGCCGGTAGTAGTGGAGACACTTGCCCACCCGATGCTGGGCCAGCGACTGCTGCCAGCGGCCCACCTGCCCAGAAGCTTGGATGCGATCGCTCATCTGGCAGATCCGCTCGACCTCGGCCGCCATGCGTCGAGCCACCCGCTCAACTCCAGAGGGGCGGGTATTGAGAGCCTGGTAGAAGCTCCGCAGAATGTAACTTGCCAGAGAACCGATCGTCTCCGCAGCTTCGGCAGATGCCGGATAGGGCTCGGGGGTAGACGCTGAGCCAGACGAAGACATACACATGGAAGGGGTAGATGCGGCAATCATAAGGATACTCAATCGTAACAGCAGGGACTGAACCTTTTGCCATTGCCGTGGTGGGCTTTCGGCAGTGGTCTTGGAAAGGATTTCAGCGCTTCCCCAGAAGATTCCGCCAGGGGTGTGGCAATTTCTTGGGCTGGTTTGCCCGGAAAGCTTGACTAGAAGGCGCAGGCGGCCACCGCCAAGCCCCTGCAGCCACCGCCGAAAGCGACTTTAGATCAAATATTTCCGGGCCTACTGATTTCTGATGGCGACGGAAAAATCCGGAAATCAGTAGACAGTTGGAGGAATTGGTTAATTCTGACAGCCGAACTCTGGCAAGCAGCCGTCTGCCCGTTCTGCTCCCACTGGTCCCTTTCAAAAGCCAGAATTTTAGAGCTAGCCCCAGAATCAGCCCCCTAGTCGCCGCAACATTCACCTAAGCGGCCATGCCAGGACGAGAGCAGCCCAGTAGGATAATAAAAGCCTCTAGAGAGAACCCTCCATGAGTAGCCAGATCATCAACCCCAGGCTTCAGGCGTATCGCTCAGAGCTAGAGGCCCTGCTCCTCCAAGTCCAGCACCTGGCTACTGACATCAATCACGGAGAGCTGCAGCGCACAACAGAAAGCCTGCGTCGCAATATTACAGAGCCGTTTCTATTTGTGGTGGTTGGGGAGGTCAAGGCGGGCAAGAGTAGCTTTGTCAATGCGCTGCTAGAAGCAGAGGTGTGCGCCACCGACATTGAGCCCTGCACCGATTCGATTCAGCAGATTGTGTATGCAGTAGAGCCCTTTGTTCAGCAGCTAGAGCCAAACCTACGGAAGATCGGGCGGCCGGTCGACATTTTGCAAGACATTTCCATCGTTGATACCCCGGGCACTAATACCGTTATTCAGGAACATCAGATCGTTACCGAGCGCTACATTCCCAATAGCGATCTGACCTTTTTTGTGCTGTTTGCCAAAAACCCCTACCAAAAGAGCGCCTGGGACTTTTTGGATTTTGTCAGTGCTGAGTGGCGCAAGAAAGTGGTGTTTATTCTGCAGCAGGCCGATCTGCTCAAGCCAGAGGATCTAGAGAAAAATGTGGAGCGGGTGCGGGAATATGCCCACCAAAAGCGAATTCAGTCGCCGACCATCTTCACCACCTCAGCCGAACTAGAGCTAGCGGGTCAGTTTGAGGCTAGTGGCTTCGAGCCTGTCCGCAGCTACATTCGCAGCATGGTGTCTTCGGGCGAAAGCTACCGAATTAAGCTGCGATCGGTCAGCGCGACTACCCACAAAATCATCGAAACCCTGGCGACCGACGTACGCGCCCTGCAAACCCAGCTGGACATCGATCGCCAAACTAGCGCCACTATTCAGCAGAAAATTCAGGCGGGCAAGAAGCGATCGCACTACGAAATTGAGACCTTAGCCGAGCGTCTGGTCGCCCGTTACGACACCATCGCTGCCCGCATCAAGCAGGAGTTTCGCGAGAGCCTCTCAGTGCTAACCGTGGTGCGACGCTCCTTTGTTGGCCTTTTCAACAAAGAAGAGTCCATGCAGGCCTGGGTCAACGACTTCAAAGAGCACTGCGAACGAACCCTAAAAGAATCTCTACAGGAGGTGTCTCAAGAAGGCGCGCAGCACTTTGTAGACGGCGTTCGTCAGCTGCTGGAGGGGCTAACCCAAGACCTGAACCACCTACAGTCACATCAGGTTCAGACCAGTCTGATCTCCATTAAGGTGTTAGAGCGCCGCCAGGAAGTGATCGAGAGCGTCAAAGCCAAGGTCATGACCCTGCTCACCGATGAGGGGCTAGTGCACACGCTGTCTGCCAACGCCGAAAGCATGGCTGCTGAAATTGTCGGGGGAGCCTTTGTCGCTGTGACCGGCATGATTCTTAAAATTGTCGAATTCGCCGTTGCCGAAGCTCTGCTAGACGCCATCGGTATCGCCTTCGCCGGTATTGGCGTAGTCGTCTTTGCCGTAGGCCTAGTTTGGCAGCGCAACCGCATCATCAGCCGCTTTGAAAGCGCCCTAGACAATGAAAAAGAGCGCTTCCGTATCGATGTCTCCACCCGGCTCAGCGAAAAGCTCGGCATTATCAGCGAAGAGGTTGAGCGCACCTTTTTTCAGTTCTATGAGTACGTAGAGCGCGAAGAGCAGGCTGTTGCGCCAGTTTTGGAACGCTATAGAGCTGTCGAAGCCCAAGCCCAGGCGCTATTCAGTCAGATGGACGGGAAGCTGAAATAGGCCGATTCAAGAAGGACTTGGGCCAGTCGTGCGATTCTCGTTTCTAGCCCTCTCCAACTGTTTTAGACCCCTTCAAGAGTGACGATAGCGCCCGTCTGGCTAACGGTAACCCCATAGGCGCTGCTGGCGCTGCTGCAGATTTTGAGCCAGTGAGCAGCTTCTGCCTCAGTATCAAACTCGATTTTCCACATGCCTGGGGTAATAGCAATAATTTTGTGGGGCGGTGAATGCTTAAACCACTGCAGACAGCGGCGGAAGGCTTGAGCTTGGGCCTCTCGCCCTGTGACTGCTAGTTGAGAGCAATATACTTCCAAGACTTCCCACTGCTCGTTAGAGAGGAAGTTATTCATAGGCTGCTTTTGAGACTGTCCCAGACCATACTGCTTTTATTATGATTCCTACAGAGGAGAAATTCCGTAGACCTAGCATTGATTCTAATCAATACGGT
>JACVRP010000010.1 GCA_014534385.1 Cyanobacteria bacterium Co-bin13 | reverse complement strand
GTCTTGATGAGCGCCCTGCTGGCCGTGCCGTTACGGATCATTTTGGCTAGCTTTCTGGCGATTATGCTGGCCGAGACTGCCGATACCGAGGTGTACCAAAAGCTAATTCGCTATCCCTGGCTGATTCGGGTGGCGGGCAGCAACGCCGTGTCAGTGCCGCTCGATACGCTGCTGTTTACCCTGGTGGCCTTTGGCGGCGTACTCTCTACCAGAGAGATCATGGCCCTACTATTTGGCGAAGTCTTGACCAAGTACGTCATCGGCGGCCTGGTGGCCCTGTGGAAGGAGGGCAAGTTTGTCTGGCAGGAATCTGAACTGAATTAATCCGCTTTACCAGGCCTGCTTAGAATCTAGCGGGCCGCGAGTGACGCCGAGCTTGCTTTGCAGCTTTAGCGCCCGCCAAAGCTGAACTCCGCTGATGTCACCGCTGAGCAGCTGCCGGTAGCGCTCCAGGGTTTGCGTCACCTGCTGGGGCGTTTCGTTGAGAAACTCAATGCGAAAGTGGGCCGCACCCGCTTCAATCAGCCGCCGAGCATACTCTGCGCCGGTTTGAGCCACCCCGTTAAAAACCGTGTTGCGACAGCCCGCATCGGCCTGAAGAACATGCTCGGTGCCGATGCGATCGCGCAGCTTCACCTCGTGCTGCTCGCAAGGGCGACCACAGTCGCGGAAGTCTTTGCCCTCCGAGAGAAAGGCGCAGAAGACACAGTGCTCCATGTGAAACATCGGCATGTGCTGGTGCAGCGTGATCTCTAGCCAGTCGGTGGGCAGCGATCGCAACAGCGCCTCTAGCTGATCCACATTGAGGTCATAGGAGGCGGTAAGCCGCTCCAACCCATAGTGGTGCTTGAAATAATCGGCGGTCAGGGCATTGGCTACGTTGAGGGAAAAGTCACCTACACAGCGCTCTCCGGCAAAATGCTTGAGCTGGTCGTAGTTGCGGATCAGGTAGCCATCGGCCTCAGAGCGCCGCACCTGATCGAGGATGTACTGCTCTAGCGGTTTGGTAATCCGGGGCGGCGCTACCCACACCGTCTGCTGCGGCGACACCCGGTTAGATCGAAACCACTGCACCGTGTCGCGGTAGGTGGCTGGGTTCTCAAACTCGCAGTAAATGGTTTCAACCCCAGCCCTGAGCGCAGCTTCCAGCTGAGAACGGCTCCGCACCAGCGCCAGCAATGCCGGCTGTTGAGCAGTGGCTGGTGGGGTTACTTTGGGCAACACCTGCTGAAGCGTAGCCTCGGCATTGAGCTGCCAGCGGGGCGGGCGCGATCGCAATTCCTCTAGCTGCTCCACCAGCTGCCGCCGCAGGCGGTTGAGTTCGCTCACGGGCAGCATCAGGTCGCCTTCCAAGTGATTCTCCAGAGACCCTAACCGGAAGGGGGTGCGGCCCAAACGACCTAGCTGCTGGGTTAGTTTCTCCGTAGTGAGGGGCTGATTATGGGCGGCCACCAGAGGAACGGCTGACGTGGCCTGGGCAATAGGGCCGAGGGGGTCGCGTGCGATCGCAACCATTGCCTCTCCGTCGCTGCCCTGCACCTCAATGTGAATGGGTCGCTGAAACTTAGGCTCCTCTCCGGCAAAGGTCTGGCGCAGCTCCCGATCGAGTTGAGGATCGCTCGTTTTCCAGACCCGATTACCTTTATGAATGCGGCTCAAATTTAGATCATGGTGACCAAAGCTGAGCAGGCTCTCCTGGCCTCGCGGCTCAACCTGATAGACCCTACCGCCCTCTTCTGCGGCAGCGGGGTGACCGTTGTCAAACACCACGCCATCGCCCGGCTTAACCGGAGCCTCTAATCGCAGGGCCACCCCCTGGTTAGAAACGCGAGTGACTTCGCCCAGGTAAACGCCTCGTTTTTTGCCAAAGCGGGCATGCACCAGCGCCTGGTTGTCAATCCCCTCAAACCAGCCCGTGGAAATGCCGCGAGAAAACGCCATTTCCAGCTGGTAGCGCTCCTCCAGGGAAGGCGTAAAGGGTTTTTCTATACTAGGGTTCAAGACGCCTTCAGGGGCGGCAGACGCTGAGCTTTCAACCAGCAGTGTGGCAGCCATTACCCGATCTAGGGCCTGCCGATAGACGCGGGTGACGTTGGCAACGTACTCAGGCGTTTTCAAGCGACCCTCAATTTTGAGGCAGCTCACCCCAGCTTGAACCAGCTCCGGCAGCACCTCCAGCCCTGAGAGATCCTGAGGGCTGAGGAGGTACTTGCGATCGCCCAGCTCCACCGACTCACCATCGGCGATCAGGTCGTAGGTCATGCGGCAGGCTTGAGCGCACTCGCCCCGGTTGGCCGAGCGGCCCCCCAAAGCTTCACTGGTGAGGCACTGCCCAGAGTAGGCCACGCAGAGCGCCCCATGCACAAATACCTCCAGCGGCAGCGCTATCTCCTGCTCCGCCAGCTGAGCCTGAATTTTGTTAATTTCCTTCAGCGAACACTCACGCGCTAGCACCACCAGCTGACAGCCCAAGTCGCGGGCAAAGGCCACCCCAGCCGCGCTAGTGACAGTCATTTGCGTCGAGGCATGGATGGGAAAGTCAGGAGACAGGTGGCGAATCAGCCTGCAGATCCCCACATCTTGCACAATTGCCGCATCCACGCCCGCCGCGATCATCGTCCGGAGATACTGCTCGGCCTCCCTCAGCTCATGGGGAAAGACCAGCGTATTGAGCGTGACGTAGCCTTTGACGCCCCGGCTATGTAGAAAGGTCATCAAAGCCGGCAGGTCGGCTTCTGTAAAATTCTCAGCTCGCATGCGGGCATTGAAGCGGTCTAGCCCAAAGTAAATCGCATCGGCCCCGTTTTCGACGGCAGCTTTAGCGCAGTCCCAGTTGCCTGCCGGAGCAAGGAGTTCGGGGCGACGGGGTAAGACCACAGAATCAGACAAGCTCGACAGAGATGGCATAGCAGCTTCGGGAGGGGGACGGTTAACTCAGGCAGCCAGACCCAAAATCGACTGCCTCATTTTCCCCACTCAGTCATTTTAGGTCGGCTCACAATGGCTTGAGTCACAAATGCCTAAGTCACAAATGCTTAAGTCACAAATGCTTGAGCCAGAGTTCCGTTGATCCCTACAATGATGGGACTCGAACTTTAACAAAAGACCTGGAGGGAGACATGGCTAGTCGTCCAATCGTCCTTGGTATCGTGGGGGACAGTGCCGCTGGAAAGACTACCCTCACCCGTGGTATCGCCCAAATTCTCGGTGAAGATGAAGTCACCACCATCTGTACAGACGACTACCATAAGTTTGACCGGCAGCAGCGCAAGGAAATGGGCATCTCCGCCCTCCATCCTGACTGCAACTACCTAGACATTATTCAGCAGCATCTCAATCTGTTGCGAACAGGTCAGCCCATTCTCAAGCCCATTTACAACCACAGCTCTGGCGCTTTTGACCCCCCCGAATACATTAAGCCCAAGCGGTTTGTCATTGTGGAAGGGCTTTTGGGCTACTTCACCCGAGGCTCTCGCGATGCTTACGACGTTAAGGTTTATCTAGCCCCGCCCGAAGAACTGCGCCACGCCTGGAAGGTCAAGCGCGACACCCGCAAGCGCGGCTACACCGAAGACCAGGTGATGGACCAAATCCGAGCGCGGGAAAGCGACTCAGAAGATTTCATTCGGCCCCAGCGCCAGTGGGCCGATGCCGTCATTTCCTTCTATCCTTCTGATAACAATGGCAGCACCGATGATCTGCTGCTCAATGCCCAGTTGGTGTTGCGGCCAACCATCCCGCATCCCGACTTTACTCACATTTTGGATGGGGAGGGGAGCCATTTAGGTGACGCTATTCGCCTGGAGCTAGACCGGGACATGGGCAAACCCGTCGATGTCTTAAAAATTGACGGCCATGCCACCGAAGAGCAGGTCCAGGAGCTAGAGCGCACCTTGTGCAATGAGATTCCCTATCTGGGCAAATTCTGCAGTTTGGAGGGTAACCGCAACATTGGTAAGGTTGTCGGTACCACAGGCGAAACCCTGCAGAGCTACCCCTTGGCACTCACCCAGCTACTCATTACCTATCACATGCTAAAGGCAGCCAACATTCATCAACCCAGCTCCTAATCACCTATCACAGGGTGAAGACGGCCAATATCTATCAGCAAAGGCCCCTCTATCAAGGCTGTGGCTTTACTACTACCAGCAAAGAAACTGCTGTATGGGATTCACTTGAACTTGATAGCACGTTCAGGGTTGGAGGCAGCGCCTAAAGCAGCCAACCCTGAAATTTTTAGTGGGAAGCAATCTCTCTTGGGAAGGAGGTGCAGAGTCTCAGGAAGTTGTAGTCTTGAGTGTTTTGCTTCACAAATCTGCTCAGCATTTGCTGCTTCCTTCATCGGCTGATTTAAACTCCCTGCACCCTGCATGATAAATCGCTTCAAAATTGGCCCTCGCATTGGCGGCGGATTTGCCTTGGGGCTACTGCTCCTGACCGCTATTGGAATTGCTTCTTATCGCACAACCAACAGCCTGATTGCCAACTCTGTCGATGAGCGGGAAACCTACGAAACCTTAAGACATCTAAATGCGCTTGAAGCAGCTCTAGCCAGCGCGGAGAGCGGGCAACGAGGCTACCTGATTGCCGGAGAGCGCAGCTACCTAGAACCCTATGACGCTTCCCTGCAGACGATTGATGATCGGCTGCAGTATTTGCAGGAGAGGCTCTTAGATACTCCTGAACAGCTGAGTCAGACGGCAGCTCTCACTACACTGGTGGAGACCCGACTAGCTCGCCTGCAGCGCGGTATTGAGCTATTTGACAGCCAGGGCTTTGCCGCTGCCCAGCAGTTTACCCGAACGGGTGAGGGGCAGCGGCTCATGGAGCAGATCCGCGTTCTAATCGAGGACTTGCGTCAAGCTGAGCGGGACCTGCTAGAGGAGCGTTCGCAGGAATCTCAAATGGCGGCCCAGCAGACTCTAGACACCATTACCTACGGCATTCCGGCTTCCTTTATCATTCTGTCGCTGGTGGGGCTGTGGCTGTCGCGCAACATTTCCCGGCCGCTGCGCCAGCTTTCTGATACTGCCGAACGCATTGCTGAGGGGGATCTCTCGGTCAGTCTACCGGTCAGCAATTCGCTGGATGAATCAGGCGTGCTGACCCGCAGCTTCGGCCAAATGGTAACGAACCTGCGGGAAACTATTCAGAAAAATGATGAGCAGCGGTGGCTAAAGTCGAGTTTGGCTGAGCTTTCTCAAACGCTACAGGGACAGCGCGATTTAGAAGCGGTTGCAGAGGTTTTTCTGACTAAGCTAGCCCCGCTAGTGGAGGCTCAACAGGGGGTTTTTTATATCCTGGATAGCGACGAAACTCCGCCGCTGCTGAAGCTGCTAGGCAGCTATGCGTATCAGGAGCGCAAGCATCTATCCAATCAGTTTCGGCTGGGGGAAGGGCTGGTGGGCCAGTGTGCCCTGGAAAAGCAGCGGATCTTGCTGACGCAGGTGCCGGGGGACTACATCCGCATTGCTTCTGGATTGGGAGAAGCGCCGCCGCTCAACATTGTAGTGCTGCCGCTGCTCTTTGAAACTGAAGTTAGGGGGGTGGTCGAGCTGGCTTCTTTCCAGTGTTTTAGCGATCTGCAGCTGGCGCTTCTGCAGGAGGCCAGCGATTTGACTGGGGTGATGATGAATGCGATCGCAGCCTACCGCCGTACCCAAGAGCTGCTGCAGGAGTCGCAAACGCTGACTAATGAGCTGCGCCACCAGCAGGAAGAGCTGCTGCACAGCAACCAGCTGCTAGAGGAGAGAACCCAGTCCCTACAGGAGTCAGAGCTGCTGCTGCAGCAGCAGCAGGAGGAGCTGCAGCAGTCCAACGAAGAGCTGCAGCAGCTGAATGAGGAGCTAGAGGAAAAGGCAGAACTGCTAGAGTCACAAAAGCAGCAGGTGGAGCGCAAAAACGAAGAGATCGAGCGGGCTCGTCAAGCACTCGAAGAGCAGGCCCATCAGCTCGCTTTGTCCTCAAAATACAAGTCTGAGTTTCTGGCCAACATGTCCCATGAGCTGCGAACGCCGCTCAACAGTCTGCTGATCTTGGCCAAGCTGCTGAGTGAAAACGGTGGGGGCAACCTGACTGATAAGCAGGTGGAGTATAGCCGCACCATCCACTCTGCCGGAAACGATCTGCTCTCGCTGATCAACGACATTCTTGACCTGGCCAAAATCGAGTCGGGCACGATGGCAGTCTCAATTGAAGCTGTCTCACTGGCTGCCCTCAAAACCGACCTGGAGCGCACTTTCCAGGAAGTAGCACTAAGTAAGGGCCTGAGTTTTAACGTCGCTCTGGAAGAGCCCCTACCAGACACCCTTTCCACCGACCCCAAACGGCTGCAGCAAATCCTTAAGAATTTGCTGTCCAACGCCTTAAAGTTCACTGACCAGGGCGGGGTGGCGGTTCACATCCGTAAAGCGCCGGGCAATCAGCTGGCCTTTATTGTCAACGACACCGGCATTGGCATTCCCCAGGATAAGCAGCGGGTCATTTTTGAGGCGTTTCAGCAGGCCGACGGCACTACTAGTCGTAGGTATGGCGGTACCGGGTTGGGGCTATCGATTAGCCTGGAGCTGGCTCGGCTGCTGGGCGGCAGCATTGAGCTAAGCAGCCAACCGGGCGAAGGCAGTACGTTTACCCTGATCTTGCCAGAGCTGTTTGAGGGCAGCCCCGATGGGGCGAGTGAGACGGGCCCCGTCGTAGTGGCTCAGCACGCTCCATTTCGCCCTCTACCCCCCGAGACCGAGGTCGGTCCGCTGGTGCGATCGCTGCCGCCACTGGCCAGCAACATCGCTGACGACCGAGACACTCTGCAGCCTGGTGACCAGGTGCTGCTGGTGATTGAAGACGACACCAACTTTAGCCAAATCTTGATGGAAATGGCCCAGCGACAAGGCTTTAAAGTCTTGATTGCCGACCAGGGGCAAACCGGCCTGATGCTGGCCAAGCAGTTTGTCCCCGATGCGATTACCCTCGACCTGCACCTGCCCGACATGCAGGGCTGGGCTGTGCTGGATCAGCTCAAGCGGGAGGTTGCCACCCGCCACATTCCCATCCACATCCTGACCGTTGACGACCAGCAGCAGCGGGAATTTCAGATGGGAGCCATTGCCCACATTCAAAAGCCGGTCTCCCCGGAGGTGCTGACCCACACCCTAGTCGAGATTAAGCGCTTTATCGAGCGCCAGGTGAGGCACCTGCTGGTGATCGAAGATGACCCGGTACAGGCCCAGAGCATTATCGAGCTGATTGGCGGCGGTGATGTGGTCAGCCAGGCTGTTGGCAGTGGAGCAGCCGCGCTAGAGGCTCTCAAAAACCAGGCCTTTGATTGTGTGGTGCTAGATCTGGGTCTACCCGACATGAATGGGTTTGACCTGATTGAGCAGATCAAGCAAGAGGCCTTTCTAGCCACCCTGCCAATTGTGGTCTATACCGGCAAGGAGCTGACCGAGGCAGAGGAGACGCGGCTGCGGCGGCTGGCCGAGACCATTATTGTCAAAGACGTGCGATCGCCCGAACGGCTGCTAGATGAGACGGCCCTGTTTTTGCATCGGGTGCAGGCCAACCTGCCCCAGTCGAAGCAGCAGATCCTGGAGCGCCTGCATCAGAGCGACCCGGTTTTGACTGGCAAGAAGGTGCTGATCGTAGATGATGACGTGCGCAACATCTTCGCCCTCACGAGCCTGCTAGAGCAGTACAGCATGGAGGTGCTGTTTGCCGAAAATGGTCAGGCTGGCCTGGAAATGCTGCAGGCCCACCCCGATATCAGCCTCGTGCTAATGGACGTGATGATGCCGGAGATGGACGGCTACGAAACAACCCGCGCCATTCGACGGCAGGATCGGTTTCGGTCGCTGCCTATTATCACCCTCACCGCCAAGGCCATGCAGGGGGACCGAGAAAAGTGCATTGACGCAGGCGCATCAGACTACATTCCCAAACCTGTAGACACCGAACAACTGCTGTCGCTCCTGCGCCTCTGGCTGTACCGCTAGGGCGACTGAATCTGGCTTTGCGCCTTAGGATTGAGCAGCCCAATCAGTATATCTACCCATCGAACTCAGCCTCGGAGAGAGGCGAGCTGCGAGCTTAGCTTGTCAAGATAGAGACTGTTATACATGCTGAGGATTGGGTTCTTTGGCAGGGTGTGGGGCAGAATTTACTGTTCAAGCTCTGCTTAGATGCTGCCTGAGCCGTTGAGTTTTGGTACGCATACCTATGGTGTTAGAAAAGTCGGTGCTGGGACCAGAAGACATCGAAGTGCGGCTGCTGGTGGATCGGGTTTACCAGCTCTATGGCTATGACTTTCGCAACTATGCCGCCGCTTCCTTGAAGCGCCGGATTCGCAACTTTCTGCGGATGGAGGGGCTGGCTTCCATCGCAGAGCTACAGCGGTGTGTTCTTCAAGATCGGGCTTGTGTAGAGCGGCTGCTGCTGGGTCTAACCGTCAACACCACTGCGATGTTCCGCGACCCTAGCTTCTATGTGGCATTTCGGGAGCAGGTAGTGCCGATCTTGCGAACCTATCCCTTCATTCGCATTTGGCACGCAGGCTGCTCAACCGGGCAAGAAGTCTACTCCATGGCGATTCTGCTGCAGGAGACGGGCATCTACCATCGCTGCCGCATCTACGCCACCGATACCAATGAGCAGGTGCTGCAGACGGCCCGCAACGGCATTTATCCCCAGAGCCAAATGCAGGAATACACCCAGCTTTATCTCAAGGCTGGGGGCAGCCGGTCCTTCTCGGAGTACTATACGGCCAGTCACGGCAGCGCCATTCTGCGCCCGGCCCTGCGGCAGCACGTCGTATTTGGGCTGCACAATCTGGTCACCGATGGCTCCTTTAACGAGTTCAACGTAATTCTCTGCCGCAACGTCTTGATCTACTTCAACCAGACGCTGCAAAATCAGGTCCACAAGCTGTTTTACAGTAGCCTCTGTAAATTCGGCATTTTGGGGCTAGGGAAGCAGGAGACCCTGAGATTTACGGCCTACGAGCACCAGTATGAACCTTTAGTCAGGATTGAAAAGCTTTACCGGAGGCGCGATTAGTGGCCTTTGAGCTGGTGGTGGTGGGTACCTCTCTGGGGGGATTATCTGCCCTCAGAAATATGTTAAGAAGTTTACCGAGGGATTTTCCAACCGCGATCGCAATTGTTCAGCACCGTCACAAAGACTCTGACATCGCTTTGACTGCCTTTCTGCAACAGTTCACGTCACTACCGGTCGGCGAAGTCGAAGACAAGACCCAAATTTTGCCCGGACATGTTTATATGGCTCCTGCTAACTACCACTTACTGGTAGAGCCGGGGATTTTTTCCCTATCTACGGATGAGCCCGTCTCCTACGCCCGCCCCTCAATTGACGTGCTGCTGGAGTCGGCTGCCGATGCCTATGGTGAGCGGCTAATTGGGGTTTTGCTGACGGGGGCCAACCAGGACGGGGTACAGGGGTTGGCTGCGGTCAAGGCGCGGGGAGGCGCTACCATTGTGCAGTCGCCCGAAACGGCAGAATGTCCTGTTTTACCCCAAGCTGCGATCGCATCCGTTTCTGTCGATCAGGTGCTGCCGCTGTCTGCCATTACAGCTCACCTGATTCACCTCTGTAGTCCGGCAGGAAGGTAGATTCATGCTCTCTGAGTCGAAAGTGAATATTCTGCTGGTGGACGATCAGCCGGAAAATCTGCTAGCGCTCGAGGCAATTCTGGAAGATTTGGGCCAAAATTTGGTGCGGGCGATGTCTGGAGAAGCCGCCCTGCGCCAGCTGCTTCACCAAGACTTTGCCGTCATCTTGCTGGACGTGCAGATGCCCAATATGGATGGCTTTGAGGTGGCCTCGCTGATCCGCAGCCGGGAGCGATCGCGCGAAACGCCAATTATTTTTCTGACCGCTTTTAGCACCACCGAGCAGTTCATGTTTCGTGGCTATGCCCTAGGGGCCGTCGACTACCTAATCAAGCCGATCGCTACCAACGTTTTAAAGTCCAAGGTGTCGGTTTTTATTGAGCTGTTTAAAAAAAACGAGGCCCTGCGCCAGCAGGCGATGGCCCTACAGCAGCAGACCGCTCAGCTAGAAACCATCAACACCGAGCTGCAGATCAGCGAAGAGCGGTTTCGCTCCCTCAGCACTTGCTCTCCAGTGGGCGTCTTCGTCACCGATCCAAGCGGCCAGTGCGTTTACACCAACCCCCGCTTTCAGGCTCTCTGCGGTCTCCTCGATGAAACTTGCCAGGACTGGCTTCAGACAGTTCACCCCGACGATCAGCCAGAAGCCGCAGCGACCTGGGCTGACTACCTGCAGGGCAAACAGGAATATTCGCTGGAATTTAGGCTGCGCACCCCCGATCCGCCGCCCTGGGGCCACATCCGGGTGGCACGAATGCTGTCGGATCAGGGCAAATTCTTAGGCCACGTGGGCACCATCGAGGACATCACTGAGCGCAAGCAGGCTGAAGCAGCCAAGGCCGACATGATTCGAGAGCAGGCGGCGCGGGAGGAAGCCGAAGCTGCTAACCGAATGAAGGACGAGTTTATTGCCATTTTGTCCCACGAGCTACGAACGCCGCTCAACGCGATTTTAGGCTGGACTCACCTGATCCGCTCGCGCCAGTGCGATGAGCGCACCATCGCCAACGCCCTGGAGATCATTGAGCGCAACGCTCACTCCCAGGCCAAGCTGATTGAAGACATTTTAGACGTCTCGCAAATCGTGCGGGGTAAGCTTCAGCTGGAGCGCCATCCGGTTGATCTGGCTGCCGTTGCCAATGCGGCTTTAGATACGGTGCGCTCCCTGGCTGAGGTAAAAGCGATCGCACTGGTGCCCCAGTTTGACCCCAATTCTCGAATAGAGGTGGTAGGCGATGCCATGCGGCTGCAGCAGGTGATCTGGAATCTGCTGACCAACGCTGTCAAGTTCACCCCTGAGCAGGGCCGTATTGAGGTTCGGGTGTCAGCCGTTGAAGCGGCGGCCCCAGGTTCAGCGGTGGCCCCAGCCCTGCAGCGGTGGGCTCAGGTTCAGGTGACCGACACCGGCATCGGTATCGAACCCGAGTTTTTACCCTACGTCTTTGAGCGCTTCCGGCAGGCTGATAGCACGACCACCCGCACCCACGGCGGCCTCGGCTTGGGCCTAGCCATTGTTCGCCACCTGGTCGAGCAGCACGAGGGCATCATTCAAGCAGACAGCCGAGGTCGCAATCAGGGGTCTACCTTCACCGTCAGGCTGCCGCTGCAGCAGGAGCTGCGGCAGGCTCCTGACCAGGCCCCTGGCTCGACTGCCTTTAACCCGTCTGGCCAGGCTACCTCCCTGGCAGGCGTGCAGGTGCTGATCGTAGACGATGATGTCGATACCCTGGCCTTTTTGACCTACCTGCTCCGCACAGAAGGAGCCCAGGTCACGACCGCTGCTTCAGCAGTTGAAGCCCTGGAGATCCTGGGTTCTGAAATTCCCGAAGTGCTCCTGTGCGACATCAGCATGCCTGATATGGACGGCTACACCCTGGTGCAAAAGCTAAGAACTCAAATGAGCGATCTGCAGGCTCAAATTCCTGCGATCGCACTCACCGCCCACGCTCGCCTCTCAGACCAGGAGCAGGCCCTCGCTGCCGGATTTCAGCGACACTTGGCTAAGCCCGTTGAACCCGCAGTCTTAGTTCAGACAGTTGCTCAGCTAGCGAGGCATTGGGAGATGGGGGGATAAGCTCCAACCCAGCCATGCTGCTGGAGTGAGGAACGCGCGGGCCAATCAGCTAGAAATAGCCAGTAAAGATGTTCTAAGCGTTTCAACGAAGGCTGGGCGGACCGCATAAGCTAGAGCATGAAGGGCTTAACCACTTCTTAACCCTTCTGAGGTTCGAAGTTCGAGGTGAAGGGCATTAACGCTTACTCCAAAATTTTTCGATTTTTGCCCGGATTAGGGCGACTGCTGCACTACAAGCCAGCCTGGCTGCGAGGAGATATCTTGGCAGGCGTGACCGTAGCTGCCTACCTGATTCCCCAGTGCATGGCCTACGGAGAGCTGGCGGGGGTGGGGCCGGTGGCAGGGCTCTGGGCAATTTTGCCGCCGATGGTGGTGTATGGGCTGCTAGGATCATCGCCCCAGCTGTCGGTCGGCCCAGAATCGACGACCGCCGTGATGACGGCAGCGGTGGTGGCCCCATTGGTGGCAACTGGGGGAAATTACGGTGCGATCGCATCGCTGCTGGCCATCCTGGTGGGGCTGGTGTGTCTGGTGGGCTACCTGGCCCGGTTAGGGTTTCTAGCCAACCTGCTCTCCAAGCCCATTTTGGTTGGCTACATGACCGGAGTCGCGCTGATCATGATCGCCAGCCAGCTCAGTAAAATCAGCGGCATTGATATCGAGGCAGACTCGGTCTTAGGGCAGGTCGGTGAGTTTCTGCAAAAAACCGACCAGATCCACTGGCCCACCTTCCTGCTGGCCGCGCTAGTGCTGACCTTCCTACTGGGGGTGCAGCGACGTTTTACCACGGCTCCTGGCCCCCTGCTGGCGGTGCTGCTGGCGACCCTGGCCGTCGCGGTCCTGCGGCTGGATCAGCAGGGAGTGGCGGTAGTCGGCCCCATTCAGGCCGGCCTGCCCCAATTTGCCCTGCCCCAGATTGCAGCCTCAGATCTGATGCCGCTGCTTGGGTCCGCTGTGGGAATTGCCGTTGTGGGGTACTCCGACAACGTGCTAACGGCGCGCGCCTTTGCCGCTCGCAACCAGTACAAAGTGGATGCCAACCAAGAGTTGCTGGCCCTGGGGGCCGCCAACTTCAGCAATGGTTTGCTGCAGGGTTTTCCGATCAGCAGCAGCGGCAGTCGCACCGTGATCGGCGATTCGCTAGGCAGCAAAACTCAGCTCTTTTCGTGGGTGGCGATGGGAGTCGTTATTCTGGTGCTGCTTTTTCTGCGGCCAGTTCTGGCCCTGTTTCCGGGGGCAGCGCTAGGGGGCATCGTGATTTTTGCCGCCCTGAAGCGAATCGATGTAGACGAGTTTCAGCGCCTGCGCCGCTTTCGCCGCACCGAGCTAGGGCTGGCCCTGATCACCACCGTTGGGGTTTTGATGACGGATTTGCTGGTGGGGGTTGCGATCGCAGTTGGCCTATCAGTCATTGATCTATTTGCCCGAGTAGCCCGACCCCACGATGCGGTCTTGGGCACCGTGCCGAACCTGCCAGGACTGCACGATATCAGCGATTGGCCAGAAACTTCAACGATCCCCGGCCTGGTGCTGTATCGCTACGATGCACCCCTATGTTTTGCCAATGCCGAAGATTTCAAGCGCCGGGCCTGGCAGGCAATTGAAGCCGAAGCCACTCCAGTCGAGTGGTTTGTGCTTGATACCGAAGCCATTCCAGAGATCGATATTACGGCTCTAGATACGCTGGAGGAATTTAACCGGGAGTTGAGAGCCCGCAGCATTACCTTCGCAATGGCGCGGGTCAAGCAAGATCTCTATGGGCAGCTCAGGCGTTCGGGCCTGTTAGCGCAGATGGGTCCCAAGCACGTCTTTCTCACCCTGCACACGGCTATCGAGGGGTTCGCGGCCCAAGCTCAGCCGCCCCAGTCTGAGTAGCCGCTGCCGCCATTTCAGGGGCCAAAATCTCAGGGGCCGAAATCTCAGTAGTCAAGGCCTGCACCACCGCGTCCTGAACGGCCGGATCATTCATCATGAAAGTGTGCCAAACGGGTAAATGGAGAGTGGAGTCACACGGCCCCAGCTGCGTCTCACTCAGCGCCACAATGCCGTCGTTGACCTCGTTGCCAAAGGGGCTCCAGCCGCCGCGCGGCCCCGCCGTGCCTGCAATGATGGTGTAGGGGCAAGGCAAAGTCGGCAACGTTTTATAGAACTCTGCACAGGTCAGATTAAAGCCGCACTGGCCCGTAAACCAGCGAAAGGGAAGCACTCGCCAGGCCTGCAGCGCCAGCCGAGGCGGCTGATTGGGCGTCCCCAGCATGACCACCTGCCGAGGGCAGCCGTTGCGCCCACCTGCCAGCGCCGCTCGAATCAGCAGTCCTCCCAGAGAATGAACTACCACGGCATAGGGGCCCTGGGCCGACAGGGTGTGCAGCCGTTGCGCTAGCCGCTCGACAATTTGGTCGAAAGACTCGGCAAAGGCGAAGTAGCCAAAGTGTTCTGAAATAAACCCAGCCTGGAACAGCCGTCGCTCCAGCCCTATTAGCGAGAGCGAGGTTCTAGCCAGACCGTGAATCAGCAGTACCTTCATAGTCGATAGCAAATGGGCAATGGAATTTCTCTCACACCCCTTTAAGGTGAATCGACACCAGTCGGAGTGTTGGGCAGGGGGGCAGGACTCTACGCCCAGCGCGAAGCTCGGTGCAGTTCTAAAAGAAATGGGGACTGGGCAATGGCCCAAGCCTTGACACGACAAAGGGTGAGCACTGCTCACCCTTCTATTTAGGGGCATTTTTAGTTCGGCAGCAAGGCTCAGCCCCAACCTCTTTCGCCCGTTTTCAACGACTACCTCAGCTCCAGCCGGCCGCCGCTGTGCTGACCACACGCCTTAGGTTAGGCGTGATTTCAACCGTGTAGGCAAACGGCGAACTCCCTGGCGTTACCTGGGTCATCGCCTGCCCGTTGGGACGGCGCGGTGCGAAGAAGGACTGAGCGCTCACCACCAGGTTGCCGCTGCTGTTGACCGCCAGCCCAGTAATGCTCAGGCTATTGCTGTTGCCGTTGCTCAGCACTGCCGAGAGGTAAACAGCATCGAGCAGCTGCCCTGTCGCTAAGTCAATCCGGCCCAACACAGCAACCTTGGGGCCGCCACCCTGGCCGTAGCTTCTCAGCCAGGGCTGCTCAGCATTGGCGCTGGCCCGGCGGAAGTCCTGAGCGGCAGTGCCCTGGGTGCCATCCACGCTGAAGATGCCGTAGAGGTCGGTGCCGCTCCAGGCGAGCCCTAACCCGCGCCCATCTGCCCCAGTCATTTCGTAATCCGTTCGCAGCCAGTTGTTGAGCGGATTGGCACTGTCAAAGCTGGCAATGATGGGGTTTTGGTTGATGCTGCTGACCTGATTCGTCCCGATGTATATGGTGCGGCTGCCCAGGGTGATGCGGGCAGCTCCGCTGGCGGCAATCTGGGCTTCAGTGGAGGCAGGGGTAAATTTCTCTACACTGTCCACAATTGAGGCCAGCACGCTCGTTCCAGGGTCAATCGGTAAGCCTGGATTGATTGGCGTGGCGGGTACAGAGGGAGGGCCAACCGGCAGCTCCAGAACCACCGTCGGCCAGGTTGGCGCTTTTAGCAGGGTTGAGACAGATTCGATTGGTCCGGTTGCTCCCTCCAGCCTGAATATCACGTCGTTGTAGTCTCCATCGGAGCGCTGGTCAAAGCGCAGATCTTCAAACCCATAGAGCCCTCCCGTTGAGCTGCCAGAGAGCTGCCCCATGTGAACTCGGCCACCGGGATTAGCCGATGCGGTAGAAAATAGAGGTCTCAGGCTGCCCTCAGGAGACGGTCTTTGCAGCACTGCCTCAACAGTCCCGTTGGGAACGAGCATGACGGCAATGCGATCGCTCGCCTGCATCGAGAAAGCTCGCGTGCCCGCGTTCTCAGCATTGGGGGTTTCCCCGCCAGGCTGACTGCTGAGCACTGCGCCCTGACTCCGCTCCGAAATCACCACATAGCCCTGCTGAGAATTGCTCAGCGCCCGCCGAGCCGCCTCCTGAATAAAAGCTGGGGAGCCAGGCTGAAGATTTTCCATGCCGGTCAGGCTAAACAGCGCTACTTGCCCTGAGTAGGCTCCACCGTCGTAGAGATACTGCACGCTCACCTGACCTGAAGCGCCCACGGTCAAAACCCCAGGCTCCAAAGCAGCCTGTTCAACGGCGTAGGTCTGCCCCTGCCAAGTCAACCAAGCCCGGTCGTCCTCTGCCTTGAGGGCGCTCCAGCTTTCTGAGCTGAGGGGCTGCTGCTGCACTAAAGCCGCAAACAGTTCACCCTCATCGCCAGGCGAATCCACGCTGTTAAGCTGGGCGTCGATGAAATGGCCCAGCTCCTCCAGCAGCACCGCTTTTAGCACCTCACTCCTGGCAGGGTGCAGCAACTCCTCCGCTAAAAACAAACGGTTGTGCCCAGCAGCAAACGCACCTTTCGCCTGTAGACGAGCCAGGGGCAGCAGTTCGACCTGGGGCCGAACCTGTCCTGACACAATGCCTTCTATCAGCTGCTCGGCCTCATCTAAAGTCCAGCTTTCTCCAAAGGCCTGTCGCATATCAAGCGACCAATCGCTCCGCTGCCGCCAGTCGCTCAGGCGAGTCGTTACTGCCTCCCAGACCGACGTCAGGCCATCGACCTGCCCAGCCGTCAGCAAATCGTCGGGCCCCGAAGCAAGCAGTTCCCCCTGGGCGATTGGCCGCCAGTCCTCCTGCGCTCTAGAGCGCGGGGCTCCAGATAAGCCAAAGGCTTGAGGGCTTGTTTCTGTCTTGCCTAGATACTCCGAAAATATTGCCTCCGGGGGCATTGCTGCTAACAGCCCAGCGGCAGTCAAAGGCAAATCTTGTCCTGACCCAGCGGCAGTCGGATCGTTTACCGCCGTCTCATGGCCTGACGTTGGAAATGGCAAGACCGCCATTCCAGCAGATTCATTCAGCATTACAGCACGCCTCCTGTTTACGGGCGTTAGTTGGGTGAGGTCGGTAGAGGCACACCCAGCAGCCGTTTTAGATCTCCAGCAGGTTATCGGCGCTGGCAGATTCAATGGAATCTAAGCCAGCGAATCTGGAGCCTTGTCTTGGAGACTCAGAGAAAATATAAGGGGCTGTGACGCATCAGGAAATGTCGGCTATCAACCAGCAGATACTTTAGAGCAAAGCTGTCTAGCAAGCCGCCAGCACCTTCTAATATGCCCAGTTCTAGCTGGCAATCGCAGGGGTTCGAGGCCCCTCTTTGCAGCAGGACGATGAACACAGGTTCCCGTGCCCTGACTAGACCGCATTAAAGAAAGGGTAGTCGCAGTTTAGGCGGCAGCGGTGGGTTCAAAGGTCCAGGTCAGGATTTTACGAGGGGCTTGCTTCAGGGCCTGAACCAGCTCATCGTTGCTGTCGAACTTAAGCTGGCTCAGGCAGCAGGCTTCTACGTTGACCGTAATTTTTTCTTCGTTGAAGGGCCAGGGCGTGACGCCGACGCTGCCGTTTTCCAGTTGGGAGACAAAGTAGTGTTCTCCATCAGGGCCAACCTGCACCTCTAGCTGGCGTCCGGCCTCGGGCACCTGTTTTTGGCAAAGGATCAGCGACATGCGATCGCACCAGCGCATGAAGTGATAGGCCGACTCTGCCGCTTCCTGGCTCACCCCCAATTCCTGCTGCCACTGAGTCTGAAGCTGCTGCTGCTGATCGAGAAATTTCCCCAGATCCTTGTCCTGATCACGCCTGCCCTCATTCAGGAAGCTCAGGTGCATGGAGGTCAGCAGCGCCACCCAACGCCCCCGGTACAGAGCATTCTCCGCATGGCGCTGCATCTGCGCTAGAGCAATTTCTCGCTCCAGCGTAAAGTCTAGGGGGGCTCCCGCCGTTGTCAGCTGGTCTTCCTCCCACTCTTTTTCCAGATCGTCGTGGTGGGAAATGGCGGCCAGAGTTTCATAGATGCGTTGGGGCGTTTTGCGGCGATCCCAGTTTCCGGCAATTTGGGCCGCCAGCAAAGCATGGGCGCGGTGATAGATAATCTCCCAGCCCTCATCCTGAAGGTTAACGATCATAGGACGCTTTTTCGAAATGGTTAGGATTGAAATGTTCGGCCACGTAGGCGATCGCAACGGGCGTTAGGCGAGTAACGGTTGTCTCAATCAGCGTTTGCTCAGCCTGGGTCCAGAACTGGGGCCGACCAAACACCGCTGGCTGCAAAATACCCCACAGCTCACCGTCCTGCCGCAGGTGCGCGTGGATCAAGGCGCGATGACCAAAGGTCTTGGCCTCAAAGGCCGGGTCTAGCACTTCAGGGCTGGCCGTTTCCACGTCATCTACGAAAATGGAGGGCTCTGCCCTGACCGCTGCCGCAAACATAGGGTCTTCTTTTACCAGCGATGGCGGCTCTGGCTTCCAGTCTGGGTCATACACCTCTGGAATTCCTTCACTGCGCCGCCAGCAAAAAGGCACGCGCCCAATGCGATGTTGGGGCGATCGCAGGTAGAGAAAGGTGCGATCGCAGCCCAATTGTTCACCTAAGGCAGGCATTAGCGCCGTAAAAATGGCTTCGGGCGTGTTTTTAGCGCAGATCGGGTCAAGAAACCTGTCTACATCAAGAGAGAGCATAAATTACAGAGTATTTCAGCCAAATGCGTGCCTGACTCTTCCCATCGTAAAGATGCTTAATAGTCAAATACATCACACTTCAGACAGAGCCCTGAGCTAGCCAGGCAAACGCGAGGTTAAAACGCGCCCAGCCGATTCAAAGGGCCTAGGCATAGGGATGCTAGATTTTCAGCTGGGCAAGATCAGCGAGCCGGGCAGCGGATTGAAGCTGTAATCTGGCAGCGGCTGATAGTCCGTAGCATTCAAATGCTTGACCCGGTCTGCAAATACCTCATGAAATTGCTCCAGATGGTCACAGAGCCAGTGGTAATACTGGGGCCAGCGGTCTAGATCGTTTAAATCGACCTCTGGCAAAACGCAGTAGATAGCGCAGGCTTTTTCGTCAGCCTGGTCGTCCCAGATCAGCGGCAGACCCATCGCCATCTCAATGGCCTCCTGCTCCTCGGCGAGCAGATAAAAGTGGGGGTGGGCATCTTCTCCAGCCAGGTGCAGCTCACAGTAGAGACAGCCATCTTCTCGATCAAGGCTGGCAATGAGGCGAAAGCAAGCCCGCCCAATGGCAAACCTAATGGCGTCTAGCGGCTCAGGGGTACCGGGCTTAACAATGCTGCCCCGTCGCTCTAGCTGTTGACACAGCCCACTCCAAAACTCCAGGTTTTGCTGCTGGGTTTCGGTCAGGGGCTCCTCCTCAACTTCAGGCACCCCTTCTTCTTCAGGTACCGTTTGGTCCCAATCTTGGGGTTGGGCCACCAGGTTAAAGTTGACAGCCATGGCTGCATTACCAATGCGCCAAAGCTCGATCTCCAGGCCAAAGAAGCTAATGCCTTCCTGGGTGATTTGGTTTAACCAATTCAGCGCCGCCCGGTGCTCAGCTGAGAAACGGCTGGCAATCCAGACGATATTGCCAACATCTAAGCCCGCTGCACAGGTAATCAGCTGGCCCAGGTGCCCAAAATCTGTTGTCTCTAGCTGATTTTCCACCAGCACCCAGCTATCCGTCGCTCGGTTCCGGCATAACAAGTCCACCTGAGAGGCACCCACCCGTTGTTCTGCAGCGACAACTTCCAACTCCATGCCCAGGGCGTCTCCCAGCAGCTTGAGGTTGTCCGCCTGCGCTAGCCAGGGCGTGAAATCTGTCTCTTCCCCCTGCCAGTAGGTAGACAAATCAACCTTTTCCAGTTTTCCCAGGGGTGGCCTGGCAGATGGCTCAGACGGCATCGCTAAACGCTCTCAAGCGGGTCTCTCTCGATCCTAACTGTTTAAGGGATGAATGCAGGGGAAGTCTCGGTCACTTCCGCTGAATCTGTCGCGCGATCGCAACACACTCGGCCATGGTGGCGTCTGTTTTAACCGCCTCCCAGTCTAAGTGGGTGAGGGTGGCGCGGAAGTTGCGATCGCATAGCGCCTGCATCAGCACCTCCCGCCGGGGAATGTCTATTTGGCCCAGTCGACCAATTTCCCCCAGAGGGTAATAGTAGGGCGGCATATCCGCTTCGGCCTGCATAATTTCCAGCAGCTTGACCCGTTTGCTCCAGCCCCAGCCACTGGCCAAGGTTTTCATTTCGTTGAGCCAGAGCGGGTCGTGGAGCGGCCCCAGCCACAGCGGCCCGCTCAGCACGAGCGGGTGGGGCTTGAGATAGGTAGCCAGGTAGCGGTGACAGGCGCACTTCACCCGCCCGAGCTGCCGCCAACCCACGGTTTGAAAATGGCCGCAGACGTGGCAGTAGCCGATAAAACCAAAGCAGCCAGCTTCCCAGGACGGGTCCATCACTAGCCGCACCATGACTCGATGCACCTGCCCATTAAAAAGGGAAAACAGGGGCTGAATACCAAAGCCTTTGGCAGCGGCCTGCTGCATAGCATGACCCAGCAGCAGACGCAGGCCCTGTTCGTGCACCGCCGGATGAGAGCGGGCATAGGCTCCAAAGGTTTGCAGACTGCGTTCAGGATCGTGCCCACCGGTAGCGCGGCCATCGGTGCTGGTGAGGTAGAGCATGCCCCCCAGCCGAGTTGCCCACATGCCGGTGCTAGCGTAGGGCGATGGGCTGCCGAAGTTATCAATATCTACCAGGTCGTAAAAGTCTCGCTGCTGGTAGCAGTCAAAAAAAACCTGGTTGGCATCTTGATGCGTTATCCGGTAAGAGCGCGGCCTCATGCCAGTAGAGAGATTGCGCTCTAGCACCTCTCGATGATCGGGGTTAGCTTCGTTGGCCCAAACCCAATCGGCCTCCGCCTCTAGCTGGTAGCGTAGCGGCCTGACGCCGCAGCCAGTCATGGCATCGAGTACTCTCAGCTGACCGTTCTGCCGCCTGTAAACTGCTGCTGCCAACACCGCCAGATCCCGCCCTACCTGACTTTGGGGTCGGTAGAAGGCATTATCTGTAAAAAATGTTGCTTTTCCTTCCTGATGCCACCCTGAGGGTGTGTTCATGCCTTAAGTCTGCATGGCCTGTGCGATCGCACCTTCTAGCCTAGCCTGATCCAGTTCAGTCAGCACAAACACTTCCTGGACCGTTTTGCCCTTACGCGCAATCAGTTTATAGCCGCCCCGAGTGGGCACCGATACCTTAATTCGCATCTCCGGGGAATGAGCCCGTACATTTGCAATGACTCCAGGCGTAACCGTTCGAACGCCGGGGTACTCAGACAATTTTTCTAAAATGGGGATCAACCCTGGTAGATGAGTTGAATGATTCCAAACAAGACGACCTTCAGAAGCGTTGGCCATAGCGGTGTTTAAAGCTAAATGCTATCTAGAAGATGACAATATCACCGAAGGGGATCACTTTCGCAGGCCCAGCAGTGACCTCACGAGAGATGGGAAATACTCTCCTGAAACCGTAAAAAACTTGAAATAACACGTAATGTTTTTAGGCCGTGGTTTGCAGGCTCTAAAGAGCCGCAGCCCAATCTAAACCTTCTGGCTCCAAGCCCTCGGTCTAAACCTTCTGGGTCTAGGCCTTCTCTAAGGGAGCCATCGTCAGCCCCGCCCGACTAAGCTGGCTGTGATAAAGTTCAGCCTGCTCTAAAGGCCCTACCCAAACCGTTGCCTGACCCTCATAGTGAATTTGGTTGGTCAACTGCTTGGCACGGTCGGCAGACATTCCAGGAATGTACT